>JAAZNO010000560.1 GCA_012798275.1 Chloroflexota bacterium | reverse complement strand
TGTTACCCGGCACGGTGGTCCTCGTGCGCGGGGCGCCCGGAACCGGGAAGACTTCGCTGGCGTTTCAATTCCTCATCCACGGCGCGCAGCAGGGCGAGGGCGGGCTTTTCATCACCTTCGAGGAATTCCCCGAATCGCTGTACCGTGACGCGGCATCGCTGGGGCTCGACCTCCAGACGCTGGAGCGCGAGGGGAAGCTGCATCTCATTTTCACCTCGCCGCAGGTGCTGTTGGAGAGCCTGCAGGATCCGCACAGCCTCATTTACCGGCGTTTCATGTCGGCGGACGTGCGCCGGGCCGTGCTCGACAGCGCGACCCATTTCACCCGCCTCACCAATGACCGGCTCGAACTGCGCCAGTATTACACGACGCTGGTCAACAGCCTGCGGCGTGAGCGGATCACGACGCTGCTGCTCGCGGAAGAGAATCGCACGGAGTATCAACACGCCGGGCGCGGTGCGCTGTCGTTTCTGGCCGATGGCATCATCCTGATGCGTTATGTCGAGATCGAAAGCGAGATTCAGCGCGCGATTGTGGTGCTCAAACTGCGCGGCAGCGATCACGCCCGCGAGATCTGCCATTATCGCATCGCTCAGGGCGGCCTGATTGTCGAGGGCGCTTTCCATGGCCGGCAGGCCATCCTCAGTGGAATTTCCCGCCGCAGCTGAGAGCGACGACTTCAACTATGGGCACCCTCTACGTCGTCGGCACCCCCATCGGCAACCTTGAGGACCTCACCTTCCGGGCGTTGCGCGTGTTGGGTGAGGTCGCGCTCATCGCCGCCGAAGACACCCGCAAGGCGCGCATCCTGCTCGACCATTACGGCATTCACACGCCGGTAACCTCGTTTTTCGAGGGCAACGAGCAGCGCAAGCTCGAGCCGCTGCTCGCGGCGTTGGAGCAGGGCGATGTCGCGCTGATCTCCGAGGCGGGAATGCCGGGCATTTCCGATCCGGGCTTTTCGCTGGTGCGCGCGGCGCTGGACGCTGGGGTGACGGTCGTGCCGGTGCCGGGTCCGTCGGCGCTCATCACGGCGTTGGCGGCGGCGGGGTTGCCGACCGCGCGCTTCTTGTTCCTCGGATTTTTGCCCCGCAAAGTCTCCGAACAGCGTGCGACGCTGCAGGAAATCGCCGCCGTGCGCGCGACGCTCGTCTGCTATGAATCCCCCCGCCGGGTGCAGGCGACGCTGGCGTTGCTGCGCGAGGTCCTCGGAAACCGGCCGGTGGTGTTGTGCCGCGAATTGACCAAGCTCCATGAGGAGTTCTGGCGCGGCGATTTGGAGGGCGCCCTGGCATTTCTGGAGGTTAATCCTCCCCGCGGCGAGTTCACCCTCGTCATTGGCGGGGCGAATCCTGAGCCGGCGGCGTGGGAAGAATCGCGGGTGCGCGCGGCGTTGGCAGAGAAGCTGCGGGCGGGACTTTCGCGCTCGCAGGCCGCCCGCGAGGTCGCCGCGCTTTCCGGCTGGCCGCGGCGGGACGTGTACACGTTGGCGGGGGAGATGGGGTGAAGGGAGGTCTGGATGCTGGCGAAGATTGGTAGCGCCGCCGTTGTCGGATTGGATGCCCAGCCCATCGAGGTGGAGGTGGACGCCCGACGCGCCGGGCAGGGAGGGACGCTGATCCTCGTGGGATTGCCCGACGCCGCCGTGCGCGAGAGTGGGGAGCGCGTCCGCGCTGCCATTCGCAACAGCGGGCTGAACTTCCCCAGCGGGCAGTACATCACCATCAATCTCGCGCCGGCCGATCTGCGCAAAGAGGGGCCGGCGTACGATTTGCCCATTGCCATCGGCGTCCTTGCTGCCAGCGGCCAGGTGCCCCT
>JAAZNO010000559.1 GCA_012798275.1 Chloroflexota bacterium | reverse complement strand
CTCACGACTCACATTTTCATTTGTGATGACGGGGAGGCCGTCGTCCGTCACCCGCAGGTCGTGGTAGCGCCCCGGCTCGCTGCGCCAGCGCAGGTTAAAACCCCAGCCGTGCCAGTCCCACACCGAAAGGGTGCGTTGGCGCGCGTCAGCGCCGCCCGGCGACGGCGCCGATTCCACCACCCACAGCTCCTGGACCCCGTCGCCATCGCTGTCGGCCAGCGCCAGCTCGTGGATGGGGAGCGTGACGGCCGAGCCGCCCCAGATCAATTTCACCCTCCCGCCGCGATGGGCGATGATGTACGGGTGACTGCGCAGCTCCCCGGCGGCGTCGAGCTTCCACAGCGCCGCGAGGATCTCGTAGCGGCCGTCGTCGTTGGGATCGCCGAGCGCCACATCCACGATGCGCCAGCCCGGCTCGCTGCGCCAGATTTCCACGCCATCCTGCAACACGCGGAGTTCTTCCCCTTCACGCTGGATGATCTCGGCGTTGCCGTCTCCGGTGAGATCAACGGCGCCGGCGATAAAAGTTGCGCTCGCCGGCGTCTGCGGGACGGCGACGCGCCAGCAGGTCTGCCGATCGCAGGCGAAGCCCACCTGCTGCTCGCCGGGCGACAGGTGGGCCATGACGACCGTTGCCAGCGCCATCACTGCCAGGGCTACGGCGACGACGTGTTGACGTCGCAATGCGGCTGACGGCTTCACGCGCGCTGTGACCTCTCACCACGCGGGGCGGGCATTCGCCAGCACCATGCGGGTGACGCTCCAGGAACCGTCAGCCTCCCGTTCCAGCGTGTACGTGACATCGAGGGTGTACGGCCCGCGCTCGCCGATAGCCTGCAGGTCATGTTCATCGCCTGTCTCGGCGGGATGCTGCGCGCCCTTGTAGGCATACAGCGTGTCCTGCCACGTCTCCCGCACCGTCACCACGGCCAGCGTGTCAGATTGCCGGTCGAAGGAGCGGTAATCGGTCCCCACCCATTGCCGCCCCTCGAAGTGCTTTTGGCCGCGGAGGGCATTCACCTCGGCGGTGATCAGATCCAACGCTGCGCCGCGCGCCAGCTGCTGATAATCGGAGGAGACGTATTGCAGATCCAGGTAGTAGACGGTGTTGACCCAGGCGCGTTGGAAGTTGTACAGTGCGCTTTGCAGGTCGCTGTATTCGCCTTCCGGCGTGAAGAAGCTGCTGATCCACTCGGGCCGCTCCGGCGCGGCGTTGTCATCCAGCAAGGCGCGCCATTTCTCATCGGTGAGACGATCCTCAGCGGGCCAGGGGAATTCGTAATAGGAGAAGATGCCGCCTTTGGCGACCTCCAGGCGGATGCTGCCGTCGTCCTCGATGAGGGGGACGACGACGTGCAGGTCGTTGACGCGCCCGACCGCGACTTCCAGCACTACAGGTTGGGGGATGCCGATCCCTTGCGGGTCGGGATCCGTGGCGACGTCGGCGATGACGGCGACCTGCGGCTCTTCCTCCATGTAGGGCATGGCTCCGGAGGCGTTTTCGGGCTGATCGGCGGAAGCTATCACCAGGTGTTCCAGCTCGCCGCCGTAGTAGCGGATGCGCTCGTGCTCCTCCGCGGTGAGCGGGATCCCCGCGAGCTCCTTTTCTGCCATCTGCTTGAGCGCCAGTGCGAGTTCTTCGATGCGCGAGAGGCTGTCGGCGTCCTGCGCGCCGAGCAGACTGCGGGAGGCGAGGCCGTCGCGCGTCATCGCGGCGAGCGCTGCCAGCCGGGCATAGAATTCCGGCACGGGTTCGACGTAGCCTCGTGCGGGCAGGGGATCTGGCGGGGTCGGCATCCAGTCGCCGCCGAGCTCGGCATAGATCTGCTTGGCGTAGAGGATGGTGTCGTGCCGCAGCTCGGCCCAGCTGCCCAGGCTGGTGTGCAGTTGTTTATCCTGCCACGCGGTAGATTGCATGAAGCTGGGCGTCTGGGGAGCGGGTTTTTCGAGCAGCGGGTAGAAGGTGTAGAGCCAGGCGTTGTACACGGTCTCCGTCCAGTCCTCGACGGTGAGGCTGCCGGTCCAGGCGCGCATCTTCTCCATCTGGCTGACGTAATTCGCGTAGTGCGTTTCATCCATGGCGTCGAGGAGCTCGTAGGCGCGCTCCGAGCCCATCGCCGCGAGGATGTCCAATCCCTTGGGCAGCCCGCGGCGGTCGGACAGCGTGCCGACATTGCGGTAGATGAGCTGGCGGAAGATGTAGGCATCGGGCACGAAGCGCTGTCCCATAAAACGCAGGCCCTTCGTCACCTGGGTTTCGTCGTCAGTGACGGCGATCACCAGGCCGAGGATGCGCGGGGAGGGGAGGGCGTCGGCAGCCGCGATGAACTCGCGGAGCTTCGCGTCATCCGCCAGCGTGGTCAGGGGAGGATTCTTGCCGTACACCGCGTCAATCACGGGGATGTAATCCAGCACGGTCAGGTCGTCACTCCGTCCGACGAGGAACGCGGTCGGATCGTAGAGGTCGGCCCAGACGTCCAGCGCGGGGCGACTTTCCACCTGGGTGTTGCGCAGCGCCCGCACCAGCAGCAGCGCGGAGCGCGTCTCGGCTTCCCCGATGGCGGGGTCTTGAGTTTGCAGGCGGAAGGTCATTCGTCCATACCACATCATGCTCTTGAAATAGGCGCTCAAGTCCTCGCTGAGGGTGTAATGTCCGCGCGGGATGTACTGCGTGTAATCCTCGCCGAATTGCAGGCCGGGGAACAGAGGCGAGGGCCAGATGCCGTCGGCGGCCTGAATGAGGGCGAGCTCCGCTTCGGCGAGCTCCGCCGCATAGGCCGGGACGGGGAAGCCCGGATCGGCGGCTTTCCCGGCGACGGCGACGAAGGCGACGGTGCGCAGCGCGGCATCTTCCCACGGGCCACCCCGCAATTGTTGATATTGCGCGTCCACTTCCGTGATCAGCGCGCGGTTCAGCGTTTTGAGCAGCGGGTAGAAGTATTCGGTCTCGGCGGTGCGGAGGGTCTTGTCGAACATCAGATGGTAGACGTGAAGCAGCGAGTCGCTGGTGATGAAGATGGGGACGTTGGCGTAGCGGGCCTTTTCGTAGAGGGTGAAGAACTCCTTCTCTTGTGCGCCGGGGCTGCCGACGACGCCGTCGCGGGCGAGGCGAGCGCGCTGTTCAGCAGAGAGCACCGTCGGCACGTAGACATTGCTCAGGTCTGGCGCGATCGCCGGCTGCACGAGCGAGGGGCTACTGCTCACCGGTTGGGGGGCATACGGCGCGAAGAGCGATTTGGCGCGCGGTGGGACGACGGGCGTCGGGGATTTTTCGGACGTCGGTGGGGGCGTCGTCGGAGATGCGACGGTAGGCGCTGCTGTGGTTGGGGCCTCCGTCGTCGGCGAGGGCTGACAGCCGGCCGCTATCAGCGTCAGCGCCAACGCCATCAACACCAAGCGTGACAGTTTTGTGTTACCGGGTCTCATGGGGTTACCTCCTCTGAAAATGGCCCCGAATGAACACGAATTTCACGAATAAGATGAGAAATTCCTGGCCCTCGGGGCCGCTACATCCTCAAACAACGCGCTTCAGCGCGGTGGGCTCGTGTCGAACCGGTGAGCCGTCACAGCCTCTGCTCACGACTCACATTTTCATCCTCGCGTGCGTTAATTTCATTGTAAATCCAGGGTCGCGTTATGTCAATGAAGTCCCGGGGGGCGGGATGGCGTTTCCTTGACCTTCCCTGCCATTTCATATATGATAGCAGTATCTACCGGCTATCAAAGCAAGGAGGGCTGTCATGCGTAGACTTTGCGGTCTGTTGATTTTGGCAGTATTGGTTTCCTGGATCCCGCTGCTGGCGATGACGGAGACCGTCTCCGCTGCCTGCGGCGGCACGATTCACGTGGTGCAGCCGGGCGAGAACCTGTACCGGATCGCCCTCAAATACGGCGTGACCATGGCGGCGATCTCGCAGGCCAACGGCATCACCAACCCCAATCACATCTATGTGGGGCAACGGCTGATAATTCCTACGGGCAGCGCGTGCCCGCCGCCCGTGCCGCCGCCGCCTCCTCCGGCGGGCTGCCTCGTGCATGTGGTCAAGCCGGGGGAGAATCTCACCCTGATCGCGGCGCGCTACGGCGTGAGTGCGTGGGCGCTCGCTCAGGTCAACGGCATTTACAACACCAATCTGTTGTATGTGGGGCAGCGCCTGACGATCCCCTGCACGCCCGCGCCGGTCCCCGGGCCGGTGCCGACGCCCGCCCCCGTGCCGAGCGGCGCGTGGCGCGGGGAATATTTCCGTGGCACCACCCCCGCGGGCGGGCCGTTGTTTGTGAAGAACAGCGCGACGTTGAATTTCCATTGGGGCCTGGGGACGCCGGATTCGCGCCTGGCCTCCGATGGTTTTTCCGCCCGTTGGGCGCGCACCTACACTTTCCGGGGGGGCCTGTATCGTCTCACGCTCACGGTGGATGACGGCGCGCGTGTCTGGGTGGATGATGCGCTCGTGCTCGATGCATGGAAAGTGCAACCCGAGACGACCTATGGGATAGACGTGCCTATTGCGGCGGGGAAGCACACCTTCACGGTGGAATATTTTGAAGATACGGGGGTCGCCACCCTGCAATTCACCTTCAAGTGGGTCGGAGCGGTGCCTCCGGAGCCGACGCCGCTCCCCGGCGAGGCGGATTGGCAGGCGTGGTACTTTGCCAACAAAGACCTCGCCGATCCGGCAGTGCTCGCGCCGCGGCAGGCCAAAATTGACTTCAATTGGGGTGTCGGATCCCCCGCCCACGAGCTCCCCGCCGACAATTTCAGCGCGCGCTGGCTGCGCAACGCCAGTTTCGCCAGTGGCACGTATGCCTTTTGCGTCCGCGCCGATGATGGGGTGCGCCTGTGGGTGGATAACGTGCTCGTGCTCGACGAGTGGCACCTCTCCAACGGTGATCTCACCCTCTGTCGCGATTACCCGTTGGGCTATGGCCTGCACGCCGTCCGCGTGGAATATTTCGAGGCGACCGGCAACGCGCTGATCAAAGCGTGGTGGACGAAGCGGTAGGCGCTTTGTCACGCCAGGCCGCGGCTCAACGCGGTTTGCCGAAATCGGCGATGAAGTAGTAGCCCCAGGAGGTCTGCACCACGCCGACGCCGACCTCGGTGAGCCAGGTGGTGAGCAGCGTGCGGCGGTGAGGATCGTTGGGGGGAACTTCGTCCATCCAGATGTCTATGGCTCCCTGCGGCGTCTGGCGCTGCGCCCAACATTCCGCCCAGCTCGCCGGATTGTAGCCCACCCGCAGGATCCGCTGCTTGATGTCGGAGCCGTCGGAGCCGGTGTGACTGCACCAGCCGCGTTGCGCGCAATCGGCTGCCTGGAGTTGCGCCGCCTGGGCGAGCGTCTCGTTGTAGGCCAGCGGCGGCAGTCCGTGGCTGGCGCGCACCTCGTTCATGAGGCGCACCGTCTCGTAGGGCCATGCCGCAATGTCGGCGGGCGGCGGCGCCGGCGTGACGGCGGGTGGCAGCGCCGGGGGCGGGGTACTGGCGGGACTTGCCGCCGTTGGCGCGGGGGTGGGGGGCGCGGGGCGCGGCGTGGGTTCCGGCGCGCGTGCTACTGCCAGCGTCCGCAGCGGCAGGACGAGCAGTTGCCCGGCGTAGATGGGGTCGGCGGCGCTGAGCCCGTTCGCGGCTTCGATTTCGCCGACCGTCGTGCCGTAAGTTCGGGCGATCTCGCCGAGCGTGTCGCCGCTGTTCACGCTGTAGACAATCCAGTACGGCGACGCCCCTTCCCAGGCAGCGGGCGCGGGGATCTCCAGTTGCTCTCCCAGACGCACGAGGGTCGAAGCGCCCTTGTCGTTTTGCAATTGGATGGCCGCCATCGGGACGCCGTAGTGCAGGGCGAGGCTGAGCAGCGTGTCTCCTGCCTCGACGGTATGGGTGGTGAGCGTGGGCGAGGGGACGTCGCTTCCCGCCGTGGTCGGCAGCGCGGCGACGTCGGACGGAGCGGACGCCGGCGGTGTGACCGGGGCGGCGGTGATGGTCGGCAGGATGAGCAGCGGGAGCGTCGGCGTGATGGGAGCGGCTTGCGAAGGCGAGGACGGCGCGGTCGGCCTGGCCGCGCACCCCGCGAGGATGGCGAGCAGCGTCAGCGCTCGAAGCGCCTGCGTCATTTTGTCCATGTTTTCCCCTCATTCCCTTGAACCGGTGACGGCTTCATTTTCATTATAACCGCCTTTCCCGTATCTGCCGGGGTATGCTGGAAAGGATTGTTGTGCTACAATAACCGGCAATGGCATCATAAAGGAGAGCCTCACTATGGAAACTCGCGAGTCGTTTCTGCAGCTGTTGGCCGTGGCGCGGGGCGACGTCCCTGCCGATCTGATCCTCCGCAACGGGCGCGTGCTCAACGTTTTTAGCGGGGAGGTCGCGGCGACCGATGTCGTCATCGTCGGGGAGCGGATCGCGGCGGTCGCGCCGGGCTATGCGGCGCAGGAGGAGCTCGACCTGCAAGGGCAGTTCGTGGTCCCCGGCCTGATTGACACGCACGTCCATGTCGAGTCCTCGATGGTATCCCCGCCGCAGTTCGCCCGCGCGGTCGTCCCCCACGGGGTCACGACCGTGATCTCCGATCCTCACGAGATCGCCAACGTCGCCGGAGCGGCGGGCATCCGCTACATGCTCGCCGCCTCAGAGGGCCTGCCGCTGACGATTTTCGTCAACCTGCCCTCGTGCGTGCCGGCGACCTCCATGGGGACGGCGGGCGCCGAGCTCGACGCGGAGGCCTTGCTCGCGTTGCGGGGAGCTCCCCGCGTGCTGGGCCTGGCGGAGTTCATGAACGTTCCCGGCGCGGTGCTGGGCCTGCCCGGCGCGCTGGAGAAGCTGCTGGCATTCCGCGATGGGCACATTGACGGGCACGCGCCTTCCATCACCGGTCCCTGGCTGCAGGCGTATGTCGCCGCCGGGCCTTCGACCGATCACGAGAGCATGACGGTGGAGGAGGCGCTGGAGAAGGTCCGCGCGGGGATGTATGTCCTCATCCGTGAGGCGACGGCGGCGAAGAACCTGCGCGCGCTCGTGGCGGCGGTGACGCCTGAAAATTCCCGGCGCTTCGCCTTTGCGACCGACGACCGTCACCCGGCGGACCTCATCGAGGAAGGCAGCATTGATCATAACGTGCGCCTTGCCCTCGCGGCGGGCCTGGATCCGGTACAGGTGTTGCGCATGGCGACGCTCAACGCGGCGGAGGCGTTTGGGTTGCGGGATCGGGGCGCGCTTGCGCCGGGGCGCCGGGCGGACCTGGTGATCACGCCG
>JAAZNO010000081.1 GCA_012798275.1 Chloroflexota bacterium | reverse complement strand
TGACGCTCGCCGCCGGGCTGACCGCGACGCACGCCATCACCCTGAGCAACAGTGGCGGCTTTACGGCCAGCTTCACCCTCGAGGAGGTCAACGCGCCGTTCACACCGGCTACCCCCGCCGGGCCGTTTGCCGGGATGGTGCGCCGCGTTTCCCCGAAAGAGCTGCACGCCTTCACGGCCGCAGCTGTGCGCGAATATTTCCCCCCCGACGTTCCATCCCTGGCTGCCGGGGACGTCATCCAGACCTGGCAGAGTGACCTGGTTTCCCCGTGGGGGGTGGCCTTCGATACCGCCGCCGGGGTTCTCTGGCTGAGTGACACGCGCGCTGGCGGCGGCGAGGACCGCAACGTCGCCTTCCAGTCCGATGGCACGCCTACCGGCGCTTCCCTGCCGACCTCGCCGTGGGTCGGCGTGTTCGCGGCGGACATGGCCTACGACCCGGTGACGGGCCGGCTCTGGCAGGTCAATGTCGGCGGCGACAATTGCATCTACGAACTGGATCCCGCGACTCAGACAGCCACCGGGCGCGCGCTCTGCCCGCCCTTCGGCGTCTCCGAGCGCGGCCTGGCCTACGACCCCACGACCGACACCTTCTACAGCGGCTCGTGGGGCGATCAAATCCTCTATCACTTCGACGCCACCGGGAGCTTGCTGGACTCCTATGACTTGAAACTGAACATCGCCGGCCTGGCCTACAATCCCGCGACGCGCCATCTGTTCGTCATGTCCAATGCCAGCGTCGGGCGCGACGTCTACGTTCTCGACGTGACCGCCGGCTACACCGTCATGGGCGGCTTCGACATCGAAGGGCTGGGGAGCTTCGAGCAGGCCGGCCTGGCGCTGGATTGCAGCGGCTCCCTGTGGACGGTCAATCAGGCCACGGGCGAGGTCATCCAGGCCGTTTCCGGCGAGACAAACGTCTGCGCCTGGGACGAGATCCCCTGGCTGACGACGAATCCGATGAGCGGTACGGTGGGGATCGGCAGCGAGCAGGCCGTCGCTCTGAACTTCGACACGGCCGGCATGGCCGCCGGCACCTATCCCGTCCACGTGCGCGTTGCCAACACGACGCCTTACGGCGTGCTGAACTTCCCCATCACCCTGACGGTGGTGGAGGCCTACGACGTGTCCCTGGCGCCCGCGGTGGCCGCTCAGAGTGGCGCGCCCGGCGCCCCGGTGACGTACACTTTCACGGTGACGAACGCCGGTCTGGTAGCGGATACGTTCTCAGCGGCGCTTTCTGGTGGTCTGTGGGAGGCCGCGGCGCCTTCGACAGTTGGGCCGCTGGAGCCCGGCGCGAGCACCGCGCTGACAGTGGGGGTCACGGTCCCGCCGGACGCCGGGTGCGGCGCCATGGACGCGGTGACGCTCACGGTGGCGTCGCAAGGGAACCCCGTGCGCACGGCCGCCGCCAGGATCACGACGTCTGCGGCGGCGGTCTACGGCGCGCAGGTCGCTGTGACCCCGGCGCAGCTGGCCGGCGATCCCGGCGCGGTTCTGCAGGCCTCGCTGTGGGTGACGAACACCGGCAACTGTGGGGACACCTTCGCCTTGAGCGCTGCCGGACCGTGGGCGGCGACACTTCCACCGACAACAGGCCCGGTGCAAGCTGGCGGCAGGATCACGGTGCCCGTCACGGTGACGATTCCCGCCGCTGCGCTTGCCGGAGAGGCCGCCGTGACCACGTTGAGGGCCACGTCGCAGGCAGACACCGGCGTCGCGGCGACCGCGCTGCTGACGGCGACGGCGAACGCGGTCTATGGCGTGATCCTTGACGCTGCCGTCACTTCTGGCGAAACGCTCGCCGGGCGGACGATCACGTATACCGTCGGGGTGACCAACACCGGCGACTACACCGACACGTTCGACCTCACGGTTGCCGGCAACGCCTGGCCGGTGACGCTGTCGCAGGA
>JAAZNO010000558.1 GCA_012798275.1 Chloroflexota bacterium | reverse complement strand
GATCGTCAGGCACCGGCACGATGGCGGTCACGTCGCCATAAGTTACAATTTGTACCCGTGTGCCCGGGTACAAGCCTCGGGCTTCCCGGATTTCTTTAGGTATCACGATGGCGCCTTTTGTGGATACAGTGACCGTTTTCATCTTACCTGTTCCTTATTTTGTATAACGAATCTATAAATAGAACTGAAATACGATTCAATGTCAACATCCAGCTCTTCCCGCATGACGCATTCCGCATCGCGCCTTACGTTTTACGCATTTCTATTCCTCCTTCCCCTCCTTGCAGCCTTTCCGCTGTGGGGACCGGGGATGGTGAATACGCGCGGCGGCGGCGACAGCCCCTTTCTGCTGCAGCGCACGCTGGATATGGCCGAAAATCTGCGTCACGGCATTTTCCCCGCGCGCTGGATGGCGCACGCTGCCTATGACCTGGGATATCCGTTCTTCAATCATTACGCCGCGCTGCCCTTCTACCTGAGCGGCGGTCTGACGGCGTTGGGCCTCTCACCCCTGCTGGCGATCCAGGCGACGCAGACGCTGGGCTTCCTCCTCGCCGCGCTGACGCTGG
Source organism: Chloroflexota bacterium (assembly GCA_012798275.1). Lineage (GTDB taxonomy): Bacteria > Chloroflexota > Anaerolineae > B4-G1 > SLSP01 > JAAZNO01. Next base: position 2,119 of record JAAZNO010000558.1, on the reverse strand, counting down.
CCTTGTGGGCGCGGCACGTCTACGGCAACCGATGGGCCACGCTGCTGGCGGTCGCGGCGTACACCTTCGCGCCATTCCATCTGGTGAACGTCTACGTGCGCGGCGATTCGCTCTCCGAATTTTGGGCCTTCGTCTGGTATCCTCTCATCCTGTGGACGCTGGATCGCGTCGCCGAGCACCCCACGCTGCGCCGGGTCACCCTTGCTGCGCTGAGCTACGCTGCCCTGATCCTCACGCACAACGTCTCGGCGCTCATCTTCGCGCCGTTCGCGCTGTTGTATGCAGCAATTCAACGAGTTGGCGAGTCAACGCAGCAGCGAGAAGGCGAAAAGGCGGAAAAGCGAGAAGGCAAGTCAGCGAATCGCATTTCACGCAGCACGCAGTACGTAGTACGCCTTATCTCTCCTTTCCTCCTTGCCTTCCTCCTCACGGCCTGGTTCTGGATTCCTGCCATCGGCGAGACGGGCTACGGGCAGATGGGACCGGAGTTCACGGCGGGATATTTTCACTACAGCAATCACTTTCGCGGCCTGAACCTCGTACAGCGCACGTTCTTGTTTGACTATTCGGTCGCCGGCGACGCTACCGCTGCTGGCCCTTTTGCGATGGGAGGAGTGCAGGCGGCGCTGGCGCTGCTTGGCGCGGGCGCGTTGATTTGGCAAATCGGCGAGTCAGCGAAAAAGCGAGAAAGCGAGTCAGCGACTCACATCTTACGCAGCACGCAGTACGCCTTCATCCTTTTCTCCCTGGGTCTCTCCACGTTCATGATCACCCCGCTCTCCACGCCGTTGTGGGAACATCTGCCGCTGCTGGCGACCACCCAATTCCCCTGGCGCTTCCTCTCCGTGCAGGCGCTCTTCACGGCCATGGCGACGGCGGCGCTAGCAAATCGGCGGGAAGGCGAAAAAGCGGAGAAGCGAGAAAGCGACTCACGTTTCGCGCAGCACGCAGTCCCGGCCTTCCTGATTGTTTGCCTCGCGTTGGCTGCCCTCGGCGCGCTCCGTCCCGAACGCCTGCTCATCACCGCCGACGATGTGACATGGGACCCTCTGCTGCTCTACGAGGCGTTCACCGGCAACATCGGCACGACGATCCGCTATGAGTATCTCCCGCGCGACGTGAAGCCGCGCCTGTATCTCTCCGAGGCGGTCGTAGATGGTGTGGACGCGGCGCAGCCCATCGCCGATGGCGGCGTGATGGCGACGGCGGTGCTCCTCGAGCGCCTCCCCGATCGCCAGACCTGGCAGCTCACGGCGGCCGGCGACGCTCCGGTGACGTTCCCCCTTATCTGGTGGCCGGGCTGGCAGGCGGAGGTGGACGGCGTCGTCGCCGACGCCTATCCCATGACCGGCTCCGGCCGGTTGACGGTGGACTTGCCGGCGGGGGAGCACACGGTCACGCTGCAGCTGCGCGCTACCCCGCTCCGCGCGGCGGCGGAGTGGATTTCGGCACTGACGGTCGTGGGGCTATGCGCGGTGTTTTTTCAGCACAGGGGTGTCGAGGCGCGAAGACGCAAAGAGCTGGCCGACTTTTTGAAAGCTGGCCTTGGATCCACAGGAGCGCTTTTGTCGGTGGCCGCGCTGGCAGTGATTCTCCCTGCCCTCTTCTCCCCCTCTTCCTCTCTCCCTTTCTCCCTCTCTCCTGCTCCCGCCACCTTCGACTTCATCCAAATGCCTTGGGCCACGCGCGGACCGGTCTATTTTGGCACGCCATGGCACGCGCAGTTGGGAACGGGCGATGCTGTGCTCACCGCCGTCGGCGCGCTGCCCCATGGGGTTTCCCCCGCTCAAATGCTCCCTGTCCCGCTGACGTGGGAGCTGCCCACCCCCAAGTCCATCACGGCTACCCTGCGTCTGGTTTCGCCGGCGGAGCCCCGTCATGGCGTCTCCTACGGCCTCGCGGAAACGACCTTCACGCTGGCCGGGCAGGTCACGCCGACGCTGGAATTGCCGGCCGATCTCTCTCGCGGCCTGTATCTGCTCGAATTGCGCGTCTTCGGCATAGATGGCGAGCTGCCGGCGCGCACGGCTACCGGCGCGGAGCGGGGCGCGCTCTACCTCGGTGCGGTGCGGGTGACGCAGGGACCTTCGCTGCCCGCGGACGCGCCTGTGCTGGCGCG
>JAAZNO010000010.1 GCA_012798275.1 Chloroflexota bacterium | reverse complement strand
GGCCTCGAGAGCGGCGTGAGTTTCGAAGGCGGCTACGGGATCGTCCATTGCAGATAGACCCTCTCATGCGGCTGGGAATGCGTAGAACTCAGCGATCAGCGCGGTCTCGTGTTTGCGCAGATGCACCCAAGGCAAACCTTCGTATACGTCGCCGATCAGCGCCAGTCACGTTCTATAAACCAGTTCATTCATTATAGCACAAAAGATGGAAGCGGAGAGCAAACTGACGGAAGGGCTTCGCCTTGAGACTTTAGGGTCCTCTTGAGAGATAGATACTGACGGGCAGGCGTTGACTGTCCCCCACTGTGGCGCCCCAAAGACCTCTCGAAAATGGCCGCGGACAGGGCTTGACAGTCTCAGCATTCTGTGCTATAAATATAACCATTACAGGCTGCGATCGGGAAAAGTAAGCGTCGCAACGCGGTTTCAGAGAGCCGGGGCAAGGTGAGAGCCCGGTACCGGCGCCGACGTTGAATGGACCCGGGAGCCGCTCGCCGAACGGGGGGATTCCCCTCAGTAGTCCGAGCCGGAGACGCTACCGTTATCAGAGCGCAGGGTATCGCCGCAGAGGCTGTACCCGAAAAGAGTGGGGCTGGCTGGGAACGCGCATCACAAGCGCGTTTTTTGTTAGATCCGGTCCAACAAGGGTGGCACCACGGGCAAAACGCTCGTCCCTGACCAGGGATGGGCGTTTTTTGTTTGCGGGATACTGGGGGCTGGAAGCTGGATGCTGGATACTGGATACTGGATACTGGATGCTATCACCCATTACCCATCACCCATTACCTTTACTCTCTGACCCGCCTTATCGCCTTATCGCTTTTTCGCTCATACAAGGAGGAGCTCATGAACCATCAACGTAAACGCATTTTGACCGGAGATCGCCCTACGGGGAAATTGCATTTGGGCCATTACGTCGGCAGCTTGAAGAACCGCGTGGCGCTGCAGGATGACTACGAATGCTACTTCATCATCGCCGACCTGCACACGCTCACCACCCGCCCGGAGAAAGAGCACGTGGAAGAACTGGCACACAACATCTACGACGTCGTGCTCGATTATCTCGCCGTAGGCATTGACCCGGAACGCAGCACCATCTTCCTGCAGTCCGCCGTCCGCGAGACCTTCGAGCTGCAATTGCTCTTCGGCAACCTGGTGACGCTGCCCCGCCTGACTCGCCTGCCAAGCATCAAGGAGATGGCGCGCGCTGCCAACATGGACGACGAAACCGTGCCCTTCGGCCTCATCGGCTATCCCGTGCTGCAGGCCGCCGACATCCTGCTGCCGCGCGCGCACCTGGTCCCCGTGGGAAAGGATAACGAGGCGCACGTCGAAATCACCCGCGAGATCGCCCGCCGCTTCAACCGCCTGTATGAGGCTGAAGTCTTTCCCATCCCCGAGGTGATGATCGGCGACGTCCCCACCCTCATCGGCACCGACGGCCAGGCAAAGATGAGCAAATCCCTCGGCAACGCCATCATGCTTTCCGACGACGCCAAGACCGTGGAGGAAAAGGTGCGCAGCATGTATACCGATCCCAATCGCGTGCGCGCCGACATCCCCGGCAGGGTGGAGGGCAACCCCGTCTTCATCTATCACGACGCCTTCAATCCCAATGTGGACGAGGTCAACGACCTCAAGGAGCGTTACCGGCAGGGCAAGGTCGGCGATGTGGAGGTGAAGCGCAAGCTCGCCCGCGCGCTCAACGCCTTCCTCGATCCCATCCGCGAACGGCGAGCCGCCTATGAAGCCCGGCCCGGTTTCGTCGAGGAAGTCCTCGTCGCCGGCACCCGCAAAATGCAGGTCGAGGCCCGCCTCACCATGGACCTGGTCTACGAAGCCATGGGCATGACGGGAGCCCGTCTCCGCCGCGCCCTGGATGACAACACGCCTTTCCGGCTCAAGGGATAGAGCGAGGAGAAGGTGGGGAGATAAGGCAACCCGTGACGCATCACCCGTTACCCGTTACCCATACCCTACGTCTCCCGGCTCACCTTTCACTGCTTTCAAATCAAATAACAGAAGGAGAAGCATCATGTCCGAGCAATATTTGCCCACCTGTTGGTACAATCTGATCGCTGACCTGCCGACGCCGCCGCCGCCCGCGCTGCATCCCGCCACACATCAGCCGCTGACGCCCGAAGATCTGGCAACCCTCTTCCCCATGGCGTGCATCGAGCAGGAAGTCGCCACCGACCGTTACATTCCCATCCCCGATGAGGTGCGGGAGATCTACAAGCTCTGGCGTCCCACCCCGCTGCGCCGGGCCCTGCGGCTGGAGAGAGCTTTGGAGACGCCGGCCAAGATCTACTACAAGTACGAGGGCGCCAGTCCCGTGGGCAGCCACAAGCCCAACACCGCTGTCGCCCAGGCGTACTACAACCGCCGGGAAGGCATCACGCGCCTGACCACGGAGACGGGGGCCGGGCAGTGGGGCTCGGCGCTCGCCATGGCAGGCGCGTTTCTGGGGATCAAGGTGCAGGTCTACATGGTGAAGGTGAGCTATTACCAGAAGCCCTATCGCCGGGTGATGATGGAGAGCTTCGGCGCGCGGGTGACGCCCAGCCCCAGCGAGGAGACCGAGTCCGGCCGCGCGATCCTGGCGCAGGACCCCGACAGCAACGGCAGCCTGGGCGTCGCCATCAGCGAAGCGGTGGAAGTCGCCGTGCAGGAGCCCCACACCAAGTATTCGCTGGGCAGCGTGCTCAACCACGTGCTGCTGCATCAAACCGTCATCGGCGAAGAGGCGCTGCAGCAGCTGGAGGAAGCCGGCGCGTATCCCGATGTCGTCATTGGCTGTGTGGGCGGCGGGAGCAACTTCGGCGGCATCGCCTTCCCGTTCCTCGGCGAACGGCTGCGCGACGGACGCCCCACCCGCTTCATCGCCGTCGAGCCGGCGGCATGTCCTACGCTCACCCAGGGCCGCTACGCCTACGACTACGGCGACGTCGCCAAACTCACGCCGTTGATGAAGATGTACACCCTGGGGCATACCTTCATGCCGGCGGGCATCCATGCTGGCGGCTTGCGCTATCATGGCATGGCTCCCCTCATCTCGCAGGCGGTGGAGCTGGGCTACATTGAGCCGCGCGCTTACCCGCAGCTGACCGTCTTTGATGCGGCGATGCTTTTCGCACGCAACGAAGGCATCATCCCCGCGCCGGAGACCGCCCATGCCATCCGCGCCGCCATTGACGAAGCGCTCGACGCCAAAGCCAGGGGGGAGGAACGGGTGATCCTCTTCAACTTCAGCGGCCACGGCTTCATGGACATGGCCGCCTACCAGAGCTATCTGGCAGGCGAGCTGGTGGACTACAACCACACGGAGGAAAAATTAGCGGAAAGCCTCGCCTGTCTGCCCCCAATTTGACTGCAGCGGAGGCCCCCAACGACTCACAAAAACCACCGGCCACACACGTAACCGTGATGTGGCCGGTGGTCGAGGGTCGGCAAGCGATCCGGCGCTACCCCTGCGATTCCTGCAAGACCTGCGCGATGAGAGCGTCCAATCCGTCGGGGGCCTGCCCCAGGCGGGCGATGACGGCAGCGCGCACTCTGGCGTGGAGGTCGTCAGCAGCAGGCCCCGGGGCAGACGACGGCACGGCCGGCGCCGTCGTCCGCGGCTGCCAGAGCAGCTTCATGCCCGCGGCGCGCGCACACTCTTTTCCCAATTCGGTGACGACCGCGTCTGGTTCCAGCAGCAGCTCTTTCACCCCCTGAGCCACATAATCCCGAATATCGCGTTCAGTGAGAAACCGCCTCGGCATATTTCCCTCCTCAGGGTAAGACAGGTGATGGGTAATGGGGGATGGGTTCCGTCAGGGCTGACCTTCCAGGCTGTTGAGCGCGTTCACGGCAGCGTCGCGCGCGGCGAGGATGTCCGCCTCGGTGCCCGCCATCCACAATCGCCCAAAGCGCCCCACCGAGCTGATGTGCATCAGACTCACCGCCGCCGCTTTCTCCGCCTCATTCGCCGCCAGATTGATGTAGGCCGCCGGCGCACATTCCAGTACCAGCATCGTCTGACCCGGCACCAGCATCATGCCCCGGCAGAAGCGGTTGAGCAATTGCGCCTGGTAAGGGTTGATGTTGGTGATCACCTGCAGCGAGGCGATTTCCGGCTTCTTGCGGTCGGTCTCCTTCAGCCCCAGCTGCATGAGCACCATCTGCCCGGCTTGAATCACGTCCTCCTGCGAGAGCGAATGGATCTCGAACATGCCAAACTCGCGCTCGACGATCTGCGCGCCCGGTCGAACGTCCGTCGCCTTAACAGCGATGTCTACCACGCGAAAAACCCAGTTTCCGGGGGCCATCTCCACATAGAGGCTCGCCATCCCCTCAACCGGCAGGTCGCCCTGCGTGATCGTGCCGACAAAGGCCGCGTACTGCGGCTGCATCCGATCCAGATAGCAATAAGCGCGGAGCTCAAATTCATCAGCCATTAAACACCTCTTGGTGTGTCAGTTATACCTCGCCACTCCCAGCGGCGTGACGAAGAGTGGATTCGTCGGCACAAACGTGCGCACCCCCGTGATCGCAGCGATGACCTCGTCAATCCCCTGGAAGGCGCTGGTGCCGCCGACGAGGTAGAGCCTCTCCACGGTGTAACCGGCGATGTGC
>JAAZNO010000557.1 GCA_012798275.1 Chloroflexota bacterium | reverse complement strand
GCAAGAGGTGAACCCATGAAAATTCCTTTGTCCTGGCTCAATGATTATGTGGAGGTGCAAGACGTCCCCGTTGCCGAACTGGCCGAGCGTTTGACTTTGGCCGGGATGGAGGTCGAGGCGATCGAGACCATCGGCTACCCCGGCGCGGAGCTGCCCTGGGATCCCCAGCTCATCACGACGGCGGAGGTGCTTGCGGTGCGGCCCCATCCCGACGCCGACCGGTTGGTGCTCGTGGAGGTGAATTACGGCGGGCCGGAGCATGAGATCGCGGTGACCGGCGCTCCCAGTCTGTACGCGCGCCAGGGTGAAAGCGACCTGCACCTCAAGGTCGCCTTTGCCTGGGAGGGCGCCATGCTCTACGATGGGCACGCCGAGGGTTTTGTGCAGCGCAAGCTCAAGGCGACCAAAGTGCGTGGCGTGCTCTCCCGCGCCATGGTCTGCTCCCAGAAGGAGCTGGGCCTGGCGGATGTCCATGGCGACATCATCTACCTTCCCGACGACACGCCGGTGGGCGTCCCGCTCACCCAAGTGTTGGGCGATTACGTCCTCGACTTCGAGATCAAAGGCCCCTTCGGACATCTGCAATGTGTGTACGGCATCGCGCGCGAGGTCGCCGCGCTTCTCGGCCGGCCGCTCAAGCGCACGCCGCTGGAAGCGGTCGCCCGTCTGGGAATGCGCACCGTCGAGCAACCCGACTTCGTGGACCTGGCGATCCCCGATCCCGATCTCTGCCTGCGCTACACGGCGACGCTGATCCGGGGGGTGCAGATCGGCCCCTCGCCGTTGTGGATGCAGCTGCGGCTGCAGCGCGCCGGCATGCGCCCTATCAACGTCATCGTGGACATCACCAACTATGTGATGTTGGAGCTGGGACAGCCGCTGCACGCTTTCGACTACGCCCAAATCCGTCCGCGCAGCGCCGGCGGCAAGCCCGCTATCAGCGTGCGCCGCGCCGCCCCCGGGGAGCAGATGCGCACGCTCGACGGCGAACTGCGCACTTTCGATGGCGAGATGTGCCTGATCACCGATGGCGGCGGTCCCATCGGCATCGGCGGCGTCATGGGTGGCCTGGAAAGCGAAGTCAAGGAGACGACGGAGGACATTCTCCTGGAAGCGGCGAACTTTGCCTTCCTCAACATCCGGCGCACCACGCAACTGCTCAAGTTGAGCTCCGAGGCGGGGAGTCGCTTCGGCAAGCGCGTGGACCCTGAACTGGCGTTGGTGGCCGGCGCCCGCGCGGCAGAACTGATGGCCGACCTCGCCGGCGGGACGGTGGTCCCCGTGGCGGGAGATCTCTATCCCGGCAAGCCCGCGCCCGTCGCCCTTACCTACGTCCCCGCGCTGGCCGAGCGCATTCTGGGGGTGACCCTGCCCCTGGAGGAGCAGCGCCGCATCCTCACGGCATTGGAGTTCCAGGTGACGGGGGCTGAGGAAGGGCCGTGGGAGGTCAGCGTGCCCTCGTATCGTCTGGATGTGCGCCGCCCCGTGGATTTGGTGGAGGAAGTCGCCCGCATCTACGGCTATGACCGTTTTCCCCCCACTCTCATCGAGGAGGCGCTCCCGCCGCTGCGCCGCAACGTCTCTTTGGAGGAAGAAGAGCGCGTGCGCGACATCCTGGTGGGCTTGGGGCTGGACGAAATCATCTCGTATTCCCTGATTGACCCCGACGACGAGGGGCGCCTGATCCCGTCCGGCGCGAGGTTCGCCTTCCCCGGCGAGGCGGTCAGGCTGCACAACCCGCTTGCGCCGGAACGGTCGCAGATGCGACGGACGCTGCTGCCTGGAGCGCTGCGCACGGCGCGCAACAACCTGCGCTTTGTGGAGCGCATCGCCATCTTCGAGGTGGGGCGCGTGCACTATCGCCGCGCTGTGCCGAATCCCGCCGCCGGTCAGACGGGTATCGCCGAGCCGCGCCATCTCTCGCTGCTGCTGACCGGTCCCCGGCAGGGGCAGTGGTTCGAGCCGACCGACCGCTCACCGCTGGATTACTTCGACCTGAAGGGCCTCGTCGAGGTGCTGTTGGAGCGGCTGACGCTGGCGGATAAGGCGCAATGGGAGCGTGGGGCGCATCCGGCGTTCCATCCGGGGCGCTGCGCCCGGGTGGTCATCGCCGAGCGTGAGATCGGCTACCTGGGCGAGCTCCATCCCCTGGTGCGCGAGGCCTTCGATCTGCCGGAGCAGCCCGTGGTGCTGCTGGAATGGGATCTTGAGGCGCTGCTTGACGTCGCCCGTGACGCCGAAGCCGGCAAACACGTCGGCGCGCTCTCGCCCTATCCGCCGGTTCACGAGGACCTCGCCCTCATCGTGGATGAGGCGACGCCTGCCCTGGAGGTGCAACGCACCCTCATCCAGGCGGGCAATCCGCTGGTCACGCGCGCGCTGCTCTTTGACATCTATCGCGGCCCACAAATCGGCGCGGGGAAGAAGAGCCTGGCCTTCGCGCTCACCTATCAATCCCCCGGCAAGGCGTTGGAGGAGAAGGACATCGAGAAATTGCGTGGACGCCTCATCAAAGTGGTGGAAAAACAACTGGGCGCCAAAGTCCGCAGCGCCTGAACCTGGCGGGTCGGCCTCCGCGCGCGCCTTGCCGGGCCGTCAGGAGGCCGACCCGTCGCCGGGAAAGTTTGGGTAGGAGTGACATAACCTACTCTTCTTCATACAGCAGTTTCTCTAGTCTGGTCATTGCTGTGCGCACCGAACGGAGGCGACGGGCAGCCTCCGCTTCCGCTTCCGCATCCTGTTCCTGGAGCGTGGCCTGAGCCAGGCTGGCGGCGGCGCGTAGAAGGCCAAACGCCGCACCCTGCAGTTTGGTGTCGCTCTGGCGCATCTTTTCCGTCTGGGCGACGATCCCATCCACCACCGACCGCCAGTCCGGAGCCGGCCTGGACGGGGTCCTCCGATCCAGGCTGGTGCGGATCTGGGGTTTCCCTGATGGCCCGACCAGTTGCTCAATAATCCCTTCTCGTTCCTTCAGACGGCCGTATTCCCGGCTCAGACTGGCGCGGATGCTTCCGCCGAACGCGACGCGGTAGGGCATGAGAATGCCGTCGTAGATGATGCGGTTGCCGAAAGGCAAGAGGGTTGCCGTCACCATAACGGGTAAGGGGGCTCCACCCAAAACTACCTCTAATGGATCAATCAATCCCAGAACACCATAAAGGTGACTCTCTCCCTTGGCGTTCATAAACACCGTGTACGACTTCAAGTAGCGCATGATGTAGAAGTCGCCGGTAAGATGGTGACGCCAACTGGCGACAATGGCCAGTTCCTGCTCCGGCAACTGTTCCGGGTTCTCTGCCACGAAGCGTTCCAGCAGCTCGGGGTGGGCAAGGAGCGCATCGCGCAGCCTGGCAACCTGTTCAACGAGTTGCTGACTGATTTGCTCGGCAGCGGTAACATGGGGAATGATGTTCAGGTGCCGATTGGCATAGGCCAGCAAAGCAAAACGCAGCTTGTAGAACAGCCGGGTTTCTTCAGCGGACAAATTCCTCATGATGGCTCCTCATTACTTTACTTTCGACTCCGCTCTCACCAGCACCGCCGCCCGTATCTGCAAGAGCGACGGGACAATGGGGAGATCAGCGTCAGCCTGCGGTTGACCTCCAGGCCGACCTGGTTAGCGCAGTGGCCAGAAGATCGGCAATACCAGCATGACCACCGCCAGCTCCAGCAGCGTTAGCGGCAATCCCACGCGGAGGAAATCACGGAAACGATAGCCGCCCGGCCCCATCACGAAGAGGTTCACGGGATGACTGGTCGGTGTCATGAAGGCCATCGAACAGCCCAGGGCCGCAGCCATAGCCACAGCGCGAGGGTCGGCGCCGATTTGTTGGGCGGCAGCGATGGCGACCGGGGTCACCACTACCGCTGCTACCTGACCCGAGAGGACCTGGGTCAGCGCCGTGGCCAGGAGAAAGAGTCCTCCCGCCAGCGCCATCGGCCCCCCTTTGGCAAGGGCTGCCACCGCCAATTGGCCTAACCATTGGGTGGCCCCGCTCTGCGTCAGCGCGATGCTGGCCGGGAGCATGCCGGCAATCAGGAAGATGGAGCGCCACTCGATCGCCTGATATGCCTCGTCCATGGTCAGACAGCCGGTAAGGATCATACCCAGTGCCCCCAACATCATCGCTTCGGCGACGGGCATCAGGTTAAACGCTGCGGCCAGCAATGTCACGGTCATGATCATCACGGCGAGCCAGCCCTTCCGCGCACGCGGCGGCACCTCTGGCTCGGTCAAGACGATGAAGTCGGGATCACTGTGCAGAAAGGCCGCTCGCTCACGCAGGCCATGGACGAGCAAGGCGTC
>JAAZNO010000556.1 GCA_012798275.1 Chloroflexota bacterium | reverse complement strand
GGGGTTTAGACAATCCGCGAAAGCTGGTTATAATCATTCGCAGTGGCCCGGCTGCTTGAAGCCTGAATCCGGCGCAGGAGGCGACGATGGCGGAGGAGACACTTGCGGAGCTGCCCTTTGAGCGGGCATTGGCGGAATTGGAGGCGGTGGTCCAGCGGCTCGAAAGCGGCGCGTTGACGCTTGAGGAGACGGTCGCGCTCTATGAGCGTGGCCGCGAGCTCGCCAGACATTGCCAATCACTGTTGGACGAGGCGGACTTGCGCTTGCAGCAACTCGCGCCTGATGGCGCCGGGGGCTATGTGACGACGCCTCTGGTCGTCACCGAATGAACTCTGTGGCGCGGGAGGGAGCACATGCGTTGGAAATCCTGGCTGATGCTGGCGCTGGCGCTGTTGTTGACGCTGGCGTGTACGATTCCGCTTCCCCGAATTCCTACACCGGCGCCGTTGACGCTCATCGAGCCGGTGGATCAGCAAAAAACGATCACGGCTGAGGGCGTCTCAGAGGCGTCCGTGCGCCTGGGCCTCTACGTGGGTGATCTTACCCTGCGTTCAAGCGCGGCCGGCCCCTTCTTTGATGGGCATTTTCGCTACAACGTCGCCGAATGGGAACCGGTGATCCGCGAGGAGAGAGTCGGCGCTGCGCTGCGACTGACGGTCAATCAGGGCCTCGGCACGCAATTGCCGCTTGCGGACGGCGAGCAATATTCCAATGCCTGGGACATCACCCTGGGGAATGCGCTGCCGGTCGAGCTGACTGCCGATCTCGGCGTGGGTGCGGCGAACCTTGACCTGGGCGGCATTCCGCTCACCGGGCTTTCCATCACCGCCGGCAGCGGCGATGTGGTGCTCAGCTGGGCGACGCAGAATCCCCAACCGCTGGGGACGTTGCGCCTCACTGCCGGAACGGGGGCGGTCATCGCCACGCAGTTGGGGAATGCCAACTTCGATCGCCTGTCCTTTGTGGGGGGCACAGGCGACGCGGACCTGGATCTGAGCGGCACGTGGACGCGCTCGGCGTTGGGCGACATCAAAGCCGGCACCGGCAAGATCACCGTGCGGACGCCGGCCGGGGTGGGGGTGCGCCTGAATTTCTCCGGCACCTCGCTCAGCGACCTGCACACCGTGGGCTTCTCCGAGCAGAGCGAGAAAGTCTTTGTCAATGCCGATTATGGCAAAGTCCCGCTGACGTTGACATTGAACGTCGCCGTCGCCGTGGGTGACGTCACCGTCATCGCGCCGTAGCCGCTTGTGAACGTGCCCATGTGCCTGCGTGTGAACGTGGGAACGTGTGAACGTGGCGTGGGTGGCAGCAGGGAGCAGAGGCTGCGACGGCTCTCTACTCACGGCTCACCGGTTCGACACGAGCCACCCGCGCTGAAGCGCGGTGTTGGAGGACGTAGCAGCCCCGGGGGCCAGGAATTTCTCATCTGATTCGTGAAATTCGTGTTCATTCGGGGCCATTTTCGAGGGAGCCCCTATGCCGGGTTTTGTGCGTTTGAAAAAAGAGGACGGCAGCGCGTTGCCATGGCGCGCGCGGCGCTGTGACACGTTCCTGTGTCGGCTCCAGGGGCTGATGTTCCGGCGCCGCCTGCGCCCCGACGAGGCGTTGCTCTTCGTCGAAGCGCGTGAGAGCCGCACCGCGACCGCCATTCACATGTTCTTCGTCTTCTGTCCCATCGCCGTGGTCTGGCTGCGCACCGATGGGGTCATTGTGGACAAGGTGCGCGCCAGGCCCTTCCGGCCCCTCTATACGCCGGCCGCGCCGGCCCGCTACTACCTGGAGGCGGCGCCGGCCCTCCTGGAGTGGGTGGAGGTGGGAGAGCGCTTGCAGATTGAAAGTGATTGACTTTCGCGTGATTTCATTTATCATACAAAGTATGGTTTTATTCCTGATGGCTGTTTTTCGTTCTTGAGTCTTTCGTTCGAGGCAAGGATGCGGCGTCGCGCTCTCATTTTGGTCCTGGTTCTGCTGCTGGCAGGTGGAATTTCACCCGTAACGGTCCTGGCTTTTGCCGCGCCGCCTCAAGCGGACGATCGTCCCAGCGTGCACATCGTGGCGGCAGGCGAGACGCTGGCCTCGATTGCCCGGCATTACGGGGTGGATATGACCACTCTGGCGCAGTTGAACGACCTCGCCGATCCCCGCAAAGTCTACGTCGGACAGCCGCTGTTGTTGCCCCTGCCGGAAGGCTTCCCCCGCGCTGATTGGGAATCGCACACGCTGGCCCTGGCGGAGACCTTCTCGTTGCTGGCGCGACGCAGCGACTTCGATTGGCTCACCCTGGCGCGCGCTAACCGCATCCTGAACCCGGAGGCCCTGCTTTTGGGGCAGATGCTCCTTGTTCCTCCCCAGGACGTCCCCTTGACGGTTCACATCGCCCCTGCCGGCGAGACCTGGCTGACGCTGGCGTTGCGCCACGACCTGCCGTATTGGGAGCTCGTGCGTCACAACGCGAGTCCGCCCTTTGCTGGCGCTGCCTGGGTAGCGCCCGGCGAGGAGTCGGCCATGACCGATCTGCCGTATCCCCTCGTGGCGTTGACGTTGTCGCCGCAGCCGGTGGTGCGCGGGGAGACGTCGGTGCTCAGCCTGGAGACGGCGGAACTGGCGACCTGCAGCGTCGCTTACCTCGACAAGAACGAGCCCTGTTACCGGCAGGACGCCACCCATCTCTTCGCGCTGTTGAGCCTCTCGCCGATGGTGGAGGCCGGTGAGTATACTGTGGATCTCGCCGTGCAATCCGACGGTGCCGAGCTCGCCCTCACCCTGCCCCTGATCGTGGCGCCGGGCCGCTTCGGCTACGAACGCATTGACGTCTCGGGAAGCCTGAGTCAGCTCACGGACGCGACGCTCATGGAGACCGAGCGTCAGGCGCTGGATGCGGTCGCCGACCTGCGGACACAGCAGCGCTTCTGGAATGCGCCGCTCAAGTTCCCGGTCCAGGCGGCGATTTCTTCCTATTTCGGCTCACGCCGCTCCTACGGCGGCTCCTACAACACCTATCATTCCGGGGTGGATTTCCGCGCCGGGACAGGGACGCCGGTGCTGGCTCCAGCGGACGGACAGGTGGTGCTGGCGCAAAAACTGGCGGTGCGCGGCAATTCCATCATGCTCGATCACGGCTGGGGGCTGGTCACCGGCTACTGGCACCTTTCCGCCATCGAAGTGGCGGTGGGGGATTGGGTCACCCAGGGACAGGTGATTGGGCGTGTGGGCAACACGGGCCTTTCGACCGGTTCCCATCTCCATTGGGAAATGTGGGTGGACGCCCAACCGGTCAATCCGTTGCAATGGGTCGAGCCCTTCTACCGTTTCCCCTCTCCGGCCGCCGGCGAGGTGACCTGGACCCCTGATTGATGGGGGCGCGGTGAGTCTGTCGCACTTCTGCCGTCCCGAAGGCTGGTTGGGGACTCCGCCGCGTTTTGTCTTCCACGAGAGTGTCTCCTCGACGCATGATGTGCTGCGGCAGCTGGCAGAACACGGCGCGCCTGAGGGAACCGTGGTGCTGGCTGAGGTGCAGACGGCCGGGCGCGGACGGCTGGGACGACAGTGGTTAGCGGCTCCTGAGACGTCGTTGTTGCTCTCGCTCCTTTTCCGTCCTCAGGAGCCGTTTTTGTTTCACGCTTCGCGGGTGACCATGGCGTGCGGGCTGGCGCTGCAGGCCGCCGTCCGCGAGGTGACCGGGCTCCCGGCGACGCTGAAATGGCCCAACGATCTGATTGTGGAACGTGAGGCGGGGTGGGGGAAGCTCGCCGGCCTCCTGGCGGAAATCGGCGCGCTTCCGGAAGCGTCGCCCTACCTGATGGTGGGCATCGGCGTGAATGTGAACGTGCCCCTCGCGTCGCTGCAGACGTACTCGCCGCAGGCGACTAGCCTGCTGGTCGAGACCGGGCGCGGGGTAGATCGGAGCGCCTTGCTGTTGTCCCTGCTCCGACACATCGAGGCGCGGTACGACCGGCTGGGCGCGGGGTGGGATCCCCTGCCGGAATGGCGCGCGGCCCTGGCCTGGATGGGACAGGCCGTGCGGGTTCATACTCCTGCCGGCGAGGTGTGCGGCGTGGCAGTGGATGTGCGGGAGGATGGCGCTCTGCTCGTCCGCACGGAAGCTGGGGAGCTGCTGCCGCTGCACGCGGGGGACGTGAGCCTGCGAAAATGAAAGTACAGTCATGCGTAGTGTAGTAATGGAGAGGTGGACGGTGAAGCGATTCCTCGTGGGGAGGTCTGACTCGTGCGTTATCTGATCGTGAGTGATATTCATGCCAATCTGGCGGCGTTGCAGAGTGTGCTGAACGACGCGCCGTCCTTCGATGCGATCTGGTGTTTGGGCGACCTGGTGGGCTACGGCCCAAGTCCCAACGAGGTGATCGAGCGGCTCCAGGATTTTCCTCTCGTGAGCGTGATGGGCAATCACGACTGGGGCGTCCTGGGGCGCGCCGATCCTTACATCTTCAACACCGACGCACGACACGCCCTTTTGTGGACGCGGGACGAGCTCACTCCTGAGAACCAGCGATTTTTGACGAGCCTTCCTGTTGGCCAGAAGGTGGAGGATTTTGTCCTGGTCCATGCCAGCGTGCGTGAGCCCATTTGGGAATATCTCCTGGATGCAAACACGGCGCGCAAAAGTTTTACTTTCAACAACTTCCGTGTTGCACTGTCGGGACACACCCACATTCCGGTGGTTTTCGAGTGGGACGAGAGCACTGCGGAGGCGCGGATGTCGCCGCCCGATTGGGAGGAGCCGCTGCAATTGGGGGGACGTCGGCTGATCATCAACGCCGGCAGCGTCGGGCAGCCCCGTGATGGCGACCCGCGCGCCGCGTATGGCCTCCTCGACACGGAAGCGCAGACGTTCAGCTTCCATCGCGTCGCCTATGCGGTCGAGATCACGCAGGAACGGATGCGCGCATGTGGGATGCCGGCGCGTTTGATTGAGCGCCTCGAGCTGGGGCGGTAAGTGAT
>JAAZNO010000009.1 GCA_012798275.1 Chloroflexota bacterium | reverse complement strand
GTGTTTAGCCTGGCGGGGGAGCTGCAGAGCGGCTCGAGCAACGCCGTTTCGACGACGGTAGCGGCTCCGTCCTTGAGCGCGCCGACATTGAACGCCATCAGCAATCCCGATGGCGACGGCGCCTATGCCGTGTCCTGGAGCGCGGTGACCGGCGCGACGGCGTATCGCCTGGAAGAGAGCGCCTCGCCCTATTTTGAGCAGCCGGTGGCGGTGTATGAAGGCGCGCAGCAACAGTACAACGCGGTGGATGTGCCCGGCGGGACCTGGTACTATCGCGTGCGCGTCCTCGCGGCGGGCGGCGATAGTCCGTGGTCGGCATCGCGTTCGGTGTATGTGACGAGCCGCGTCTTTCTGCCGCTGGTATTGAAGTCTTACGCGGAGATGCCGCTTTCCCCGCTGGTGAATGGCAACTTTGAGGCGGGGCGCACTGGCTGGACGGAGCATTCCCTTCAGGGCTGGGATCTGATCGTGAACACTGACGAGCCAGACATGATTCTGCCTCACGGCGGTGTGTGGGTGGCATGGCTTGGCGGCGATGATAACGAGACCGCGACCCTGGAGCAGGCCGTCTACGTGCCGGCCAGCGCTCCTTACCTGGGGTACTGGCATGTGATTGGTTCGCAGGATGTGTGCGGCTATGATAACGCCTGGGTGAAGGTCAACGCTACGCCGCTGAAGACTTATGACCTGTGTCAATCGCAGGCGACGGGGGGCTGGGTCAAGCAGGTTTTGAATCTGACTGCTTATGCGGGTCAGCAGGTGAACCTGCAATTTGGCGCTTCAACAGATGCGTCGCTGCCCAGCAATTTCTTCATTGACGATGTGGCGTTCCAGGCCGGCGCGGCGGCGGCAGAGGAGCCGGTGCCGTTAGAGGGGCTCCCCGCATTCCGGCAATAGTCAGATACCTGAACCAGGACCCACCTTTTGCACGCTCCAGGAGGTGAACATGGACCAATACATTGCAGCCATTGATCAGGGCACTACCGGCACGCGCTGTATCCTTTTTGACCATGACGGCAGACCGGTCATCTGGGCCTACGAGGAACATGCGCAGCTCTATCCGCAGCCTGGATGGGTGGAGCACGATCCTGCCGAAATCTGGGAGAAAACGCAAAAAGTGATCCGGCAGGCGCTCACGCAGGGCAACATCCCCAGCGGCGCGATTGCGGCCATCGGCATCACTAATCAGCGCGAGACGACGGTGGTGTGGGATCGGCGCACGGGCGAGCCGCTGTACAACGCCATCGTCTGGCAGGACACGCGCACGAAGGGCCTCTGCGATGCATTGGCGCGGGAGAGCGACCTGGGGCAAGACCGTTTCCGCGCGAAAGTGGGCCTGCCGCTGGCGACCTACTTCTCCGGGCCGAAGATCAAGTGGCTGCTGGAGCATGTCCCCGCGGTGGCGGAAGCTGCTGCGCGGGGCGACGCCCTCTTCGGCACGACCGACACGTGGGTGATCTGGCAGCTCACTGGCGGCGCACGGGGAGGTGTGTCTATCACCGACGTCACCAACGCCAGCCGCACGCTGCTCATGGATCTTCACACGCTGCAGTGGGACGCGGAGATTCTCAAGACGCTGGGGATTCCCGCCTCGATGCTGCCGGAAATCCGGCCTTCCAGCGCGCCGCGCCCGTACGGCTTCACGCTCAAGGATGGCCCCTTTGGCGAGGCGATCCCCGTCACCGGCGACCTGGGCGATCAGCAGGCGGCGCTCGTGGGGCAGACGTGTTTCAGCCCCGGCGAGGCGAAGAATACCTATGGGACGGGCTGTTTCATGCTGCTCAACACGGGCGCGGAGATCGTGCCCTCGAAGAGCGGTTTGCTCACCACGTTGGGGTATAAGTTCGGCGATGCGCCTGCCGTCTATGCGTTGGAAGGTTCCATCGCGATCACCGGCGCGCTGGTGCAATGGCTGCGGGATAACCTCGGCTTCTTCGACCGCGCCCCTCAAATCGAAGGGTTGGCGCGGGAAGTCGAGGACGCCGGCGGGATGTACATCGTCCCGGCCTTCTCCGGTCTCTTCGCTCCGTATTGGCGCAGCGACGCCCGCGGCGTCATGGTGGGACTGACGCGCTACATCAACAAGCATCATATCTGTCGCGCCGCGCTCGAGGCGACTGCTTATCAGACCCGCGACGTGCTGGAGGCGATGGAGAAGGACTCCGGCGTGGCGCTCACCGCCCTCAAAGTGGATGGGGGGATGGTCGCTAACACGCTGCTCATGCAGTTCCAGGCGGATATTCTGGGCGTGCCGGTCGTGCGGCCTATCGTCACCGAGACGACGGCGCTCGGCGCGGCCTATGCCGCCGGGCTGGCGGTGGGTTTCTGGAAGGACACCGGGGAGCTGCGGCAGAACTGGGGCGTGGATCACATCTTCCAGCCGGAGATGGAGACGGCGCGGAAAGAGGCGCTCTACGCCGGGTGGCAGAAGGCGGTGGAGCGGACGTTCGATTGGGTGGAGGAGTAGTCCGATTTTGGGTTATTGAGGGTAGGCTTATGGTTGACGAGCAACTTCTGCAAGAGGTGACCCGGAGGCTGGTGGAGCAATTTCAGCCTGAACAAATTATCCTGTTCGGTTCGCAAGCCTGGGGAACGCCCACTGCTGACAGCGATTTGGATGTGCTGGTTATCGTCACCGATAGCGAGCTCTCCGAATACGAGCGCGCGGTCCAGGGGCATACCTCGCTGAGCGGCTTGGACATGGCCAAGGATATCATCATCAAGACGCGCGCCGAGTTTGATTTCTTTCGACAAGTGCGCGCCTCGCTGGAATACAAAATCGCTCACGAAGGGCAGGTGCTTTATGACCGACGCCAAAATGCAGTTAGTGCAGAGCTGGCTCATCAAAGCCCAGCATGACTTGACTTCGGCGCGTGTCCTGGCGGCTCACACGCCGTCGCTGTTGGAAACGGCAATTTATCATTGCCAGCAAGCTGCTGAGAAAGCGCTCAAAGGGTATCTGGCATTTTGTGACCGGGAAATTGAGCGCGTCCACGATCTTGAGGTGTTGGTGCGCGCCGCTCAAATGGATGCGCCCGCATTCGTTGATTGGACAGCTGCCGCTATCCGCTTGACGCCTTATGCTCGCCTCTATCGCTATCCAGGTTATGCATCTGAGCCGAGCCAACAACAATTCGCGCAAGCGCTCACTGACGCTGAAGGGTTGTATGCGTTTGTGTTGTCCCTGCTGCCACAGGACGCCCGACCGGAAAGCGAGGATAGGGATCAGGCGGGGTGATCCAGGTATTTGAGGATTCGCGGGTGGCCATGATGCAATTTTGCGTGGAGCTGCATCGCCAGCCGCCGGAACGTGAACTCTACGTCCTGCTACGGATCGGAAAAAGATAGAGATTACCGAACGTCGGTGGATTTCAGACAAGACTTTGTGATTGCGGCAAGCATATTGCTCAGGCAGCTCAATGACCATGAAAATCCCGCATCCGATTCCATATCAGGGCAGTAAACGCGCGCTGGCAAAATACATCTTGCCTTTCTTTCCGCTCGACATCGCTACACTGATTGAGCCGTTTGCGGGTTCAGCGGCGATTTCGATTGCGGCGGCAGCACATAGAAAGGCGGAGCATTTTCACCTGAACGACATCAATTCATCTTTGATGGCTTTGTGGCAAGAAATTATCACTCACCCTGAAGCCATCGCCGCCCAGTATGAAGTACTTTGGCAGGAGCAGCAGGGAAACGCGCGGGCCTTTTATGACCGCGTGCGAGATGAATTCAATCGAACTCACCGCCCAGATTGCTTGCTTTATTTGCTGGCGCGTTGTGTCAAAGCTTCGGTGCGATATAACGCCAATGGCGACTTTAACCAAAGTCCGGATAATCGTCGCTTGGGCCGCAATCCAGAGCAGATGCGCGCGGATATTTTGGCTGTCTCCAAACTCTTGCGAAATAAAACCATTTTAACCAGTGTAGATTATACAGAAGTGTTGGCGTGTGCTACTCCTGAGGACCTGGTGTACATGGACCCGCCCTATCAAGGCGTATGTACTACCGGCGACCCACGTTATTTTAGCAGGGTTGACTTTGACACACTGATGCAGGAATTAGATAAGCTCAATAGGCGAGGGGTGCCCTTTATTCTCAGCTATGATGGACGCACAGGCGAGAAGTCTTATGGACAGACTTTACCGGAAGCTTTAGGAGTGTCCCACTTGGAAATAAAGACAGGGCGTTCCACACAGGCCACTTTGCTTGGTAGAGCAGATATGACTTATGAATCAGTGTATCTTTCCCGCAACTTGGTTGAAATGTTACGGGTCGCGCCAGCAGAAATCATTGCCTTCCACGCGGATCATCAAGCGGCGCTTTTCGACTTTGAGGCCATGAGCTGACAATAATGAACCAGTCAACTGAAGAGCTTAGAATGTTGCTTGAGCACATTACAAACAAGCGGGCGCGAATTGTGATTGAACATATCCTGGAGCATGGTTTCATCACCACAGAGCAATTGGAAAAACTGTATGGTTATAATCATCCGCCTAGAGCTGCCCGTGATGTGCGTGAAGCCGGCATTCCACTGGAAACTTTTCGTGTTAAAAACAACACCGGTCGTACTATTGCTGCTTATAGGTTTGGAGATCTGAGTACAATACGCAAGGATAGATTGTTGGGAAGGCGTGCCTTTCCCAAGAGGTTTAAAGACAGCCTTTATGTTCAAAGTGATGGCAAATGTGCAATTTGTAGTGGATCTTTTGAACAGCGTTACCTTCAAGTGGATCACCGTGTTCCTTATGAAGTTGGTGGTGATGTGCATGATGACTTAGACTCTCAAGATTTTATGCTTATTTGCGGCTCATGCAATCGAGCGAAATCTTGGTCGTGTGAACATTGTTTAAACTGGCAAAGCGGCAAATCCTTGCAGATATGCTTGAAATGCTATTGGGCTACACCGGAAGACTATGTTCATGTTGCACTTAAAGAAGTACGTCGTATGGATATTTTGTGGGCTGATGATGAGATTTTATTGTATGAAGCATTGAAAGTACTGGCTGCGAAAGACCATTTGTCCCTTCCTGAGTATGTTAAGAAAGTCATTGCTAAACATTTTGCCGATATCGAAACTTGATCTTCTTTTAATCGCATTTTGTGGGTTAGCGGAGGCTCTTGTATGGATCAGACAGCCGTAGGCGCCATCATCGTCGCCATCATTCTGAAACATTATCCTGAGGCACAAGCGATCTCCGGCATTTTGGTTTGATATTCGCAGATTTCCTGGAGGATTTTATGCCACAACCTTACGACATCATCATCATCGGCGCGGGGATTGTGGGCGCGATGATCGCCCGCACCCTGGCGCGCTACGACGTGCGCATTCTGTGGCTCGAGAAGGCGAGCGACATCGGCGTTGGCGCCACGGCGGCGAACTCCGCCCTCATCCACGCCGGGCATGACGCCGTCCCCGGTTCGCTCAAGGCGGAGATGAACGTGAAAGCTAACCCGCTGTGGGACCAGCTTTCCGAGGAGCTGCATTTCGCTTTCCAGCGGACGGGGGCGTATGTGGTCGCCATCGGCCCGGAGGAATTTGCCAAACTGGAGCAGCTGCTGGATCGCGCGCGGCAGAACGGCGTCCCTGCCGAAATCCTCAGCGGCGAGGTCATGCGTCAGCGCGAACCGCAGATCAATCCGGCGGTGAGCGGCGCGTTGCACATTCCCACCGGCGGGATTGTGGATCCGTGGGGGGCCACCGTCGCCGCCGCCGAGAATGCCGTGCTGAACGGCGTGGAGTTGCGGCTGAACACGGAGTTCCTGGATTTTATCTGGGAAGGCGAAAAGGCGAGTGGGCGCGTCGACGAGTCCAAAATCCAAAATCCAAAATCTAAAATTGTGGGCATTCACACCTCCGCTGGAGACTTTTACGCCCGCTGGGTCATCAATGCCGCCGGGCTGTTCGCCGACGAGGTGATGCACAAGGCTGGCGTCCGGCCGGAGTTCAAGATCACCCCCCGGCGCGGCGAGTACTTCGTCATGGACCGCAATCAGCTACAGCTCAACAACGTGCTGTTCCCGGTGCCTACCGCCGTCAGCAAAGGGATTTTGGTGACGATGACCCTGCACGGCAACACGCTCGTCGGCCCGAACGCCGAGAATATCGAGGACAAGACGGACGTGGACGTGACCCCGCAGGGCATGGCGGAGACCTGGGCCGGCGGCTTGAAGCTGGTGCCGGGCCTCAAGCAGCGCGACATCATCGCCATTTTTGCGGGATTACGGCCTGCCGGCAACGCGCCCTGCGCCAATCCCGCCGTGGACTACGCCCACGATTTTATCATCGAGATCCCGGCGGAAGTTGCGGGCTTCGTCAACCTCGGCGGGATGGAATCCCCCGCGTTGACCGCTGCCCCGGCCATTGCCGCGCGTGTGGTGGAGCTGTTGCAGGGCGCGGGCGAGGAGCTACGCGAGAAAGCGGCCTGGAATCCCCTCCGCCAGGATCGTCCCGTCTTCCGACACCTCACGCGGGAGGAGCAGGCGGCGCTCGTGGCGCAAGACCCCCGTTACGGCCGGGTGATCTGTCGCTGCGAGACCGTCACGGAGGGCGAGATCGTCGCTGAAATCCATGCGCCCATCCCTGCCACGACCTATGACGCCATCAAGCGGCGCACCTGGTTAGGCACCGGGCGTTGCCTCGGGGGCTTCGACATGCCCCGCGTCGTCGAAATCCTCGCGCGCGAGCTGGGGAAAAATCCCCTGGAGATCAGCAAGAAAGGCCCCGGTTCGGAGTTTTTATTCCGCCAGACGAAGGAAGCGGCATTATGACTCACACGCTCAAATCCCATTACGATGTCATCGTCATCGGCGCGGGGCCGGGGGGACTGGCCGCCGCTATCGAGGCCAAAAAGCATGGCGCGGATGATGTGTTGCTGATTGATCGCGACCTGGAGCTCGGCGGGATCCTGCTCCAGTGCATCCACAACGGCTTCGGCGTGGAGACGTTCAAGGAAGACCTGCCCGGTCCCAGCTACGCTCAACGCTTTGTCAACGAGGCGCAGACTATCGGCATCGAGTATTTGCTCGATACTATCGTGCTCGAGGTGACGCCGGACCGGCGGGTGTACACGACGGGAGCGCGCACGGGTTTCAAGGAGCTCAGCGCGAAGGCGATGGTGTTCTCGATGGGCTGCCGCGAGCGCACCCGCGCGCAGATCCGTATCCCTGGCCCGCGCCCGGCGGGCGTCTTCACCGCAGGGACCGCGCAGCGGTGGGTCAATGTCGAAGGCTATATGCCCGGCAGCCGCTTCGTCGTCCTGGGGTCGGGCGACATCGGCATGATCATGGCCCGCCGCCTCACTTTTGAGGGCGCCAAAGTCGAGCGCGTGCTGGAGGTGATGCCCTACCTCAGCGGCCTGAGCCGCAATTACGTCCAGTGCCTGCTGGATTTCGACATCCCGTTGCAGCTGCAACATACCGTCAAACGCATCATCGGCAAGAACCGCGTGGAGGCGGTCGAGGCGGTCGCCGTGGACGACCAATGGCAGTTCATCCCCGGAACGGAGGAGCTCATTCCCTGCGACACGCTGTTGCTGTCGGTTGGCCTGATCCCTGAAAACGAGCTCTCGCAAAAGGCGGGAGTGGCGCTCGACCCCGTCACGGCGGGGCCGTATGTGGACGATGGGTTCCTCACCAGCGTGCCGGGTATCTTTGCCGCCGGGAATGTCGTTCACGTCTACGATCTGGTGGATTGGGTCACGCAGGCCGGGCGGACCGCCGGCAAGCGCGCGGCTATGGTCGTGACCGGCTGTTGCAATCCGGAGCCGGCGTATGTGCCCACACGCGCAGGCGACAACGTGCGCTATGTCGTGCCGCAGCGCCTGGACCCGGAGACGCTGACCCAGGAACCCATCATGTTGCAAATGCGCGTCACCCGTCCTCTCGAACAGTCCGTCACCGTGCAGGTGACCGATGGCGATACGCTCATCGCCAAAAAGGCCGAGCGCTATGCTCGTCCCGGCGAGATGGTCAGCCTCACGCTTAAGGGGAAGGATTACGACGCCGTGCGGAAGGCGAAGGAATTGAAGGTCAGCGTCGTGCCGAAATGATGCGTGGTGCGTAAGGCGTAACTGCGTGATGCGTCCTACGTGCTGCGTAAGCAGATAGTATACCCATCACCCATGACCCATCACCCATGACCTTGTAACAGGAGTAGCTCCTATGCCTATCACCGAAAAAATGATCTGCATCACCTGCCCGATGGGGTGTACGTTGGAAGTGACCCGCGAGGGAACGACCGTCCTCAGCGTGGAGGGGAACTCATGCAAGCGGGGCCCGGAGTACGTGCAGCGCGAGCTCACCGATCCGCGCCGGATGGTGGCCAGCACGGTGCGTGTGCGGGGCGGTGTCCATCCGTTGGTGCCCGTGTATACCGAAAAGCCCGTTCCCAAGCCGCGCATCTTCGAGTTGCTCGCGCAGCTCCGCGAGGTTGAGCTCGAAGCCCCGGTACACATGAATCAGGTGGTGCTGGAGAATGTGTTGGGCGAAGACATCAACGTCGTCGCCAGCCGCGAGATGCCCCGCAAGGGGGAATGATGGTTTGAACAGGAGCGCCTGCCCCGCTCATGGTGGGCGCTCCAAGCGCGGACTTTAAGCGAGAGTCTGGGGGAGGGGGCGGCGTTGCAGCGGTTGCTCCAACTCCAGCGTGAGGGTTTCGAGAATCCCGGCGTCCTCTGGCGTGACGAGGTTCACCACCGTGGACCTGGAGTGGTCATAGGCGGTTCGCCCGCTGCGATGCAGGTAGGTTGGCACGTCCGGCGGCATGTCGAAATTGATGACATGGGTGACGCCGGTCACGCCGAGACCTTGCGCCGCGGCGTCTGTGGTGACCATGATGCCGCAGGCGCCCTGACGGAAGCTCGCGATCGCGAGCTCGCGGCGTTTGGGAGAGAGCTCATCCGTCAGAATTGCGGTGGCATACCCCGAATGCCTCAGCCTTTCACCGAGGCGCCTGGCGCGGAAGCGCGTCCCACAAAACACCAGCAGCCCTTTGGCCGGCAGCTCTTCCACATCCAACAGCGCGAGCAACGCCTCGAGCTTGGATTCTGGTTCTACTTGATAGAGATGATGCTCAACGCGCGGAGCTGCGGCCACTTCGCCGATTTGAAGGATCACCGGGGCATGGAGCAACGTCTGGGCGAGCCGCCGCACTTCTTCGTTGTCGGTAGTGGCGGTCATCACGGTTTGACGTTCTGGCGGGGTTGCCTTCAGGATCCGCGATACTTCCGGCAGGAAGCCCATGTCAAAGAGGCGATCCACGTCTTCCAGCGCCAGCAGGCCCGTGTGTGA
Source organism: Chloroflexota bacterium (assembly GCA_012798275.1). Taxonomy (GTDB): domain Bacteria; phylum Chloroflexota; class Anaerolineae; order B4-G1; family SLSP01; genus JAAZNO01. Next base: position 1,058 of record JAAZNO010000009.1, on the reverse strand, counting down.
GAGATCGAGACTGCTGCGATTGAGGTGTTCGACGACGCGCGCCGGACAGCCGACGACGATCTCAACGCCTTCGCGCAGGGCCTCCAGCTGCGGGGGAATCGAGCCGCTGCACAGTCCCAGGCTGCGGATGCGTGTGTGGCGTCCTAACCGCTGGATTTCTGCGAGGATGGCGTCGGCAAGTTCCTGGGTGGGAGCGAGGACCCCGGCCTGTACCCGTCCCCGTGGGCCAAAGAGCGCGCGTTGGAGGACGGGCAACACGAAAGTCAGCCTCAGATCATCGCCGGGCGGCGTCAGCACCAGCACGTCGTTCCCCTCCAGAATGGCGGGCAACGCCTGTTCTTGCCCCGGTGTGAGGGGGCCCTCCAGCAACGGCCCCAGGCCGGCAAGGATGCGAGGGTGTAGCTCCAGCTCCTCGAATAACATGATTGTGTCTCTGCTGCATGGAAATCTGCATCTGTGCTGATGCTCTGGCTGGATTATACCATAAATTTACCAGCGGAGTCCATCGGCACAGAAAAACTGCTGGACTGCAAGGCTGATTGTGAGAGGCACCTTGAGGAAGGGGGACTTTTGCGTTGGGGCGCGCAAGCTGCACCTGCGTGCCCCAACGCTCTTTATGAGGAAGACACGTCGGCGCGGGGCTACTCGTATTTGAGCGCCTGGATGGGACTGAGTGCTGCCGCGCGGATGGCGGGATAGATTCCCGAGGCCACGCCGATGAGAATGGCGAAGATCACGGCAAAGATGGGAAGCCAGAGCGGCATCGCCGTCAGCGTCGTCGCAGTTTCGCCGCTCATGCCGCCCAAAATGCCGCCGCTTTCTGCCAGCAGGGACTGGCCCACGACATTGATGACGGTATTCAGGGCCATTGCCAGACCTACACCGCCGATTCCTCCTAACAGGCCAATGCTTCCCGCTTCCGCCAGGAAAACTGACATCACGTCCTGGTTGGTCGCCCCGATGGCCTTCATCAGGCCGATTTCCCGCGTCCGTTCGTAGATGGCCATCGTCATCGTATTGGCAATGCCGAATGCCGCCACCAGCAGCGCCACGGCGCC
>JAAZNO010000080.1 GCA_012798275.1 Chloroflexota bacterium | reverse complement strand
CGGGCAACAACAGCAACTCCGTCAGCAAGTAGAGGCTCCGCTCCAGGATGGCGGCGTCCACCACGGCGATCACCACGTCGGGGCGCTCGCGGACGATGAAATCACGGGCTATCCGCTCCTCCTCCGAATTCGCGGTGAGGCTGTACGTCCCTGGCAGGTCAATCAGGGTGAATGCGCTGTCCCCCTGCGAGCAAAGCCCGGATTTGCGCTCCACGGTCTTGCCGGGCCAGTTACCCACGTGCTGATTCAGCCCCGTGAGCATGTTGAAGATCGTGGATTTACCCACGTTGGGTTGCCCGGCGAGGGCGATGAACACCGGCGCCGTGCAGGTGAGCTCTGGAGGAAGCTCAGTCCGGGGTTGCACCGTCATGGGGCGTCTCCTGCTTAAGAAGCAAAACCCGCGCCGCTTCGCCGCGCCCCAATGCCACCCGCGTCCCACGCACGGAGACGATGAGCGGGCCGTGACCGGGGTTGCGCACCATCGTCACCGGCGCGCCGGGCGTGAATCCCAGCGCTGCCAGCCGCGATACCAAGCTATGTCCGCCCTGCAGCGCGCGGATGATGCCGGCCTGACCTGGTTGAAGTTCGGATAAGAGCGTCAAATGTCACCTCGTTGGTTGCAGATTTTGGATTTCGGCAAACGCGCTATCACGCAGGCGTCACCCAGATGGTGGCGCTGACAGCAGCGGGCAAGGTTACCTCGCGGCCATCGGACAGGACGATCCCGATCGCTTCCGGCGTCTGCTGCCGCACCTGCACCGCCGTGTGCAGGCCAATCCCCAGCATCGCAAGCTGGTGTAGCACCTCCGGCACCTCGGGAAAGATGCGCACGATGGCGAAGGTCCTGCCGGGCTCGACGGCGCTCAGGGCCACGCCCGGCTGGGCGGGGAGCGCTGGGGGGATCGGACCGCCATGCGGGCAGGACGTCGGCTCGCCGAGCAGCCTGGCCAGCTTCTCGGTGACGGCTTCCGGCGCGGCATGTTCCAGCTGCCCCGCGATCGCGTGCGCTTCATCCCATGGCAGATCGAGCATGTCGGTGAGAAAACGTTCCCACAGCCGATGACGGCGCACCAGCGCGGCAGCAATGCGCTCCCCCTCCGCCGTGAGCGTCACGCCCTGGTACGGATAATAGATAACCCACCTGCGCTGCGCCAGCTTCAGCGCCATCTCATGCACGGAAACGCGCGTGAAGTTGAAGTGCTCTTGCAAGTGCGAGAGCGGCAGAGGCGTCTCTGGCGCCTCGCGCAGGCGATAGATCGCGCCGAGATAGTCTTCGCTGGTGACTGTCGCTGTGAACATCCTATGCCCCTATGGCTCATGGAAAAATTGTAAGGTATGCCTTATCTTTGTATGAGTATAACATCGCTTTTAGACCTGTCAATACGATCAATCCCGCCAGTGCTGGACAAAGCTCCGTTTAGTGGCATAATCTTTTCGTGATCGCGCACGACGTGGGAACGTGAAAACGTGGGAACGTAAGTAATTCGCTGAGGAGGGACCATGCTAGACCTGGAGCTGCTTCGCCATGAGCCTGAGCGCGTACGTGAGGCCTTGCGGCAACGCAACGACGCCCCCGAACTCGTAGATGAGATCCTGCGGTTGGACGAACGCCGACGCGAGGCCTTGCAAGAAGTCGAGACCTTGCGCGCCGAGCGCAATCGTGTCTCCAGGGAAATCGGCCAGACGAAGGATTCGGCAGCGCG
>JAAZNO010000555.1 GCA_012798275.1 Chloroflexota bacterium | reverse complement strand
CAGGTAACCCGGCGCGTTGACATCGTCCAGCGCATAGGACTTGGCCTCAGCGTTGTAGATGCCCTTCACCGCGCCGCGTTGCGTGTCGAGTTCCAGCACCGGAAAGAGATGAAACCCCCGCGCGTTATAGAAATCGCTGCGCGGCGCCTCGTCGGGCCGCCGCGTGTTGCCGACCAATCCCACTGTGAACTCCCGCCCCGGCAGATAAGCCTCGGCCAACGCCGGCTGATGGTACGTGGCTATGACCCACGCTACCTGGGCCCGCAACTCCGCCTCGTCATGGACGATGGAGTGCGCGTTGATCCCCATGCCCGACCCCTCGTGCACCGGCTTGACGAACAACGGGAACGTCAGATCGGCAGCCAGCGGCGTCTGGACCTGGCGGAACACCTGGAAGGGTGCCGTCGGCAGGCCATTCTCGCGCCAGATCATCTTCGCAGCGGCCTTGTCCAGCGCCAGCGCATTGGCGAGCACCCGCGCGCCGGTGTAAGGGATCCCCAACAACTCCAGGATCGCCGGAATGTGGGACTCACGGGAATCGCCCCGCAGGCCCTCGGCAATGTTGAAGCAGATGTCGGGGCACGCCTCACGCACGGCGTCGTAGAAGCTCTCGTCCGCCTCCAGGAAGAACGACGTGTGGCCGCCCGCGCGCAATGCCGCCTGGAGACCCTCCACCGTCACGTCGCTGTCGTACTCGGCCAGGGCGTCCGGCGGCGCCGCCGGCCCGGTGCGAACCTGATGCTTGCGGTTGGAAACGACCGCAACCCGCAGGCCCACCACGTTACCCGACCTCCTGTTGCTGCCGGATGGCGTGATCCATGAGCGTCTCTTCATGCGCCCCACGCCGCTGCAAGCGTCTCGCGTGCACGTCGTTCCACGTATCGGGGCGGATCTCGCGGCTGTGCCCGGCCAACAGTCCGGCGACGCCAGCCTGCCCGCCCTCGTCGCGCTGCCGCTGACAGTAAGGGCAGGTCGCCGGGTCATGCGGGACGTAGTCCTTGGGCTGCGTGTACGCCGTGATGAAGCCCTCGTAGTTACGCACCACCACCTTCGTGTCGGACATGCTCAACAGATAGTTGGGCAGGAGCGGCACCTTGCCGCCGCCTTCCGGCGCGTCAATGACGTAAGTGGGGATGGCATACCCGGAGGTGTGCCCGCGCAGCGACTCCATAATCTCCAAGCCCTTGGCGACCGACGTGCGGAAGTGTCCCGCCCCTTCTACCAGATCGCATTGATACAGGTAGTACGGCCGGACGCGGCTGCGTACCAGCTGGTGCACCAGGGCCATGATGATGTTGGGGCAGTCGTTGATACCGGCCATCAACACTGTCTGGCTGCCGAGCGGGATCCCCGCATTGGCTAACCGTCCCAACGCCGCCGTCGCCTCTGGGGTGAGCTCTTTGGGATGGTTGATGTGCACATTCATCCACAGCGGATGATATTTCGACAGCATCGTCACCAGCTCCCCGGTGATGCGTTGCGGCAAGAAGATCGGCATCCGCGAGCCGATGCGGATCACTTCAACATGCGGAATCTCGCGCAAGCGCTTCAGCAGTCGCTCCAGCACCGGCAACGGCAGGGTCAGGGGATCGCCGCCGGAGATCAGCACGTCCCGGACTTCTGGAGTCGCGGCGATGTACTCCAGCTGCGCTTCGTAGGTCGCCGAGTTAAACATCACATGCGAGTCCCCCACCAGCCGACTGCGCGTACAGAACCGACAATAACTCGCGCACTGCGTCGTCACCAGCATCAACACCCGATCCGGGTAGCGATGCACCAATCCTGGCACAGGCGAATGGGCATCTTCCCCCAACGAATCGGCCATGGCGGCCTCGAAAGGAATCAACTCTTGTGCGGTGGGGATCACCTGCTTCCGAATAGGGCAATTCGGGTCGTCAGGGTCTATCAAACTCGCAAAATACGGGGTTACATCAACACGGAAATGTTCGGGGGCAGACAGCCCCACAATCTCATCCGGGGTAAGGTTTATGAAGCCGGCAAAGTCCTCCACCGTATGCAGACGGTGAGCCATTTGCCAACGCCAGTCATTCCACTGCTCCCAAGTAACCTGCTCCCATGGGTGTGGCGGCGTACGTCCCCCAGGGGGCTCCTCAAATTCGGCTTGCACATCGAGCGACATCTTACACTTACCTCCTCGTGAATCTGAGTTTTGCAACCAGCGCTCATCCCACAATGCCCATGCAACGTATGGGTATTGGCTGTTGCCTGACCGGCACCAAAAGCGGTTCCCCACACCGGTTTCGGCGCAGGCAACCGCATGAAGACATTTATCATACGAAGCAAGGGGTGGAAAGTTGCAAACGCGCATTATAATACGAAGGCGCTTAAATGCAACTCGGGTGACAAGGAATGAAAACAAGCGTAAACGTTTAGTCTTGTGGAGACCACAACTTTACTTATCCCACATCTCCAAACCGTAATGAACTGCCCCCAACAGGGCCGCCTTGGAATTCAACACCACCCTCACCGGCATCGGCGCCAGCAGGTGCGAGAGGCGCCCCTTCCGCAGGAACGCATCCATGAAAGATTCCCTTTCCAGCGCCAGCAGGATGCGCGGTGGAATGCCGCCTGCCAGGTATACCCCTCCCGTCGAGAGCACCTTGAGCGCCAGGTTGCCGGCTTCGGCGCCTAAGATCGCGACGAACATTTCCAGCGTCGCCTGACACAGCGGGCAGGGGCGCTCCTCATCGAAGGCAGCAGTCACGATGACGGGGGTCAGGTCAGACGCCGAAGCCAACCGCTCCGCGAGCCACTCGGGTTCCTCATAAGCGTCGGTGTCCTTGAAGAAACGGTAGATGTTCGGCAGCCCCATCCCCGAGCAAATGCGCTCATAACTAACGTGATCGAAACGGTCATGCAGGTAACGCAGTAGTTTGATCTGCAACTTGTTGACAGGCGCGAAATCCGCATGGCCTCCCTCCGAAGGGTGCGCCGAGAAGCGCGTCCCCTCCCACGTGAGGAACGCCTCTCCCAAGCCGGTGCCTGGCGCGAGCACGGCGATCGCACCGCCCGGTTCGGGACGCCCCTCGTTCAACACGTGCAGATCGCGTCCCTCCAGGTGGGGCACGGCATAGGCGATGGAGACGAGGTCATTCAGCAGGTACACGGCTTCGAGGTCAAAGGCCCGCTGCAGGTTATGTTCATCCATCACCCAGGGGAGATTGGTGATCGTTGCCCGTCCGCCCACCACCGGCCCGGCCACCCCAAAGCTGGCGCGGCTGACCTCTATGCCGGTCTGATTCAGGAATTGCTGGACGATGCTCTCCAGGCTGGGATACCGGCCACTGGGGAAAGTCGCCTCGGCCACAGTTTTCCCCACGCCTCCCGCTGGATCTATAATGGCCAGATTCGTCTTCGTTCCACCGATGTCACCTGCAAGTAGCATAATAATTCCTCCTCGGAAAATAGCGATCAGTGAGTCGAGAGCTGTTGCAGTCTTCGATCACGACTCACAGCTCACAACTCACATTTGCATCCGCGGTGGTGTGCCGCAGGAACATGTCACTCCTTAAGAGTCATCCAAAATACGGGCCCCGGTACGCTTCACCTGCGCCGCTCGCGGCTCAACCACCGCAGTTGTGGCTGCGAGGCCAGCACTACCAGCTCGTCGCCCCCCTGGAGGATCACATCCGCCGCCGGGGGGACCGTCACCCGGTCGCCGCGCGCGTGCAAGGCCACGGTCACCCCTTCCACCGCAGTGAGCTGCGCGGGCGTGCTCCCGACGAGAGCGGACTCCGGCTTGACGGTCAGGCGCGTCAGGTAGAAATCGCCGCCGTCCACCGTCACCAACTGCGCCGCGTTGAACTGCAATACCGCCGAAAGGAAAGCCGGACTGGCAATCGCGGAGGTGCTGTAAACGGCGTCAATCCCAAAAGCCTGCTGCAATTGCGCCCCGAGACCTTCCTCGAAAATCCGCAGCACAGTCCGCAGGCCGGGATTGACCTCCCGCGCTCGCAACACCACTTCCAGATTGAGAACATCGTCCTCTGAGCACACTACCAGCGCGCCCGCCTCGCCGACGCCAGCAGCGGCCAACACGGCCGGCTGCCGCAGGTCGCCGAAAGTCACCCGCACGCCGCGCTCGATGAGCCGCTGCGCCAGGCGTCCCGGCTCAAAATCCAACGCCATCACCGGCTGGCCCAAATCCAGCAGGCGCAGGACAACGCGGTAGCCGGTATGCCCCAATCCACAGACGGCGATGGGGCGCCGCGACGCGGCCACTTCCCCACAGGCGAGCAAGGGCGCCAGCTGTCCCTCCTCGGCAAAGATCAGCAGCGCGTCGCCGGCCTGCAACACCGCCTCGGATTCGGGTTCCCGGGGCAGGCCGTTCCCCACGCGATGCAGAACCGCCGCCACGTCCAGCGCGTCACAGAACGCACCCACGCGGCGCCCCACCAGCGGCGAGCCCTCCTTGACGGGCAACCAGGTCAGGACACACTGCCGCTCGCCCAGCTGGAAAGTTTCAACGATCTCTAATCCCAGCGCGGCATGGGCAAAAGCCACCGCCGCCAGCGCCGAGCGGCTGATAATCGCCGCCACAGGGAATGTCGCGCTCAACGTTTCAGCGATCTCGTCTTCAAAGAGCCGCAGCACGATCCGCGCTTGAGGATTCAGGTCACGCACCCGCAACGCCGCCTCGATGTTGACCAGATCGTGATTGGTACAGACGACCACCGTCGTCGCCCGCGTCACCCCCGCCTGACACAGCACGCCCTCGTTGCGCACGTCGCCGATCAACACCGGCATGCCCGCATCCAGCAGCGTCTCGACCAGGGGCGAGGAAGCGTCGTTGATCCCCACCACGTCGAACCCCAACCCCAGCAGCTGCTGCGCCAGCCGATACCCGACCCGCCCCATCCCGCAGATCAGGATGTGATGGTGAGCCGTCGCCGCCAGCGCCGCCTGCCACGCCGGGCCGCGTTCCTGCCGCACGAAGAAAACGCGAATGACCCTGAAGACGTTGACGCCGAAGAGCAAAAACAACGGCAGCCCAATCAACGGCAGCAACGCGAAATACGGGTCAAGCGCCGAAGGCACGGGCAGATCGTAATCGAGCTGCAGGATCTTGATGACCGATAGCAGCGCCTGCACATACGTCAACGGTTCGGGAAGGGATCCCACCCGGCTGAAATCCCGCTGGAAAAACCACGCCGTCACCAACAGGCCGCTGCCCATGATCAAGGCGATCCCCCAGGGGAAAAGTCGCACAAAGACGCGGATGTCCTGACGCAATCGCGGCCCCCGGCGACGCGCCTTGACTCTCTGGGCGGGTTTCTGTGCCTGCATTCTCCATTCACCTGGGGAACTGTTGATCCCATCTCAGCGCCCGCAGCGGAAATCACCCTCCACCGCGCGCGTAAAGCCATTATAATATCATTAGTAGAAGTTGCTACTGGAGGTTAGGAAGCTGAAAGGCCACGCGCGAGTGATGGGACAGAGGACCTGCATTTCGATAAACTTTCCCGCAATGCGCTATGAGGGAAGCCATGGAAGAAAAACCTGACGATGGAAAAACGCTGCTGCTCCTGCGGCACGCCAAATCGAGCTGGAAGGATGAGACGCTGGCGGACTTCGAGCGCCCGCTGAATGAGCGCGGGCAGCATGAGGCGCCCAGGATGGGGGCATGGCTGCGCCAGCAAGAGCTCCTGCCCGATCTCATCCTCAGCTCCTCCGCCCGACGCGCCCACGACACCACGGAGCTCGTCGTCGAGGCCAGCGGCTACGAGGGCCAGGTCATTTTCACCGCTGAGCTCTATCATGGCGGATTCCAGAGCTTCATCGAGGCCCTGCGCCATGTGCCCGACGCTTGTCAGTCGGTAATGCTCGTCGGGCACAATCCAGAGCTGGAACTGTTCCTCGAAACGCTCACCGGCGTTCCCGAACATCTGTCCACCGGCGGCCTGGCGATGATTGCCCTGCCCATCGCCAGCTGGCGAGAGCTCCATGAAGGGGTGCGTGGAAAACTGCGCGGCCTCTGGAGCCCCAAGACGCTGGAATAAGATCGGGCGGACGTCGTTGTGTTGACGTTTCCGTTGACCAGAAAGCTTCAGGGCAGGTAAAATTCGGGCGGGCCGAGGCGGTCGAGGCACGCCGTGTTGAGTCTGTCCGTCGGATGGTTGAAGAACGCCAGTCCGATGGACTGCGCACACTCACCTGAATCCAGCACGGAATGCCCCACACCTGGAAACTCCAGCAGGGTGCTCCGGCTGAGATGCTGCGCCGCCGATTCTGCCCACGCCGGCGGCGTGATGGGATCGTACTGACCCGCGAGCAGCAGCGTCGGAATGTCGCTGGATACGGGGCGACTCTCCATGGCCGGAGCGGCTCCCACCTCCCATACCTCGCAGACGTCGAACTGATTCTCCACGTCCGCCAATAAGTAGGGCGTCAGCGGTGAATCCAGCGCCTCTGTCAGCGCTACGCTGGTCTCCCAGCTGTTGAAGGGGATCTCCTCATAGCATTCCACGGAGTAGAAGACGCCCTCACTGTCACTCAAGTCTTCATCATCTTCCTGGGGCGTGACCAGATAACGCGGGCGCTGATACTCACTCTCGCCGCCTAACAGCAACACCCATGCTTCCTCATAATTTTCCTGCGCGATCTGATCAATCGCGTAGGGAATCCAGGGGATGGTAGCAGTGTCGTACATGGATTGGAAAATCTGATCCACCCATGCCTTGCCGTCGAGATAAACCGCCACATCCTCTTCCGTCCAGGGATCCACGACCTCGAATGAAACCGGATCAGCGTCTAGCGTCTCCAGCAGCTCATAGAAGCGGTCTTCGAGATCCGGGAACGCGGCAGCGCAATCACGCTCCGCAGCGCAATCCGCGAACAGCAGGTCAAAAGCCCGCACGCCGTTCTGGACCTCTTCCTCGTAAGCGTTGACTTCTGGCGGATAGACGGAATCCAGAATCACGCTGCGGATGCCTTCAGGATGATCCCGCATCGCCGTAAGCGCCAACCGCGTGCCATAAGACACGCCCAACAGATTCCACTCCTCGTAGCCCAAGACCTGACGTAGCCAGTCGAGATCGGCGGCGCTTAACGCGCTGTTGAACAACGCCGGCTCTATGCCAGCGTCTGTCAACCGCTCCCAGCACGCCGCGGCCAGTTCGGCGTCCGATTCCTCCGCCTCATACTCCAATTCCCGACAGTTGAGACTGGGGTACGAAGCGCCCGTGCCCCGCTGATCAAAGAGGATGAGATCGCGCCCCTCAAGATAGGGCTGATCCAGCCAACCTTCCACCTCATCGGTGGCGCTGCCGCCGGGGCCCCCGGAAAGATACACCACCGGATCGGGATATTCCGCGCCGCCAGGAGCGTGCAAAATGGTCACTGCCAGCTGCCAATAGTCACTGTCGGGATCGTCGTAATCCGCCGGCACGCTCACATAGCCACACTCCACATCCGCGTCGAGATCTTCATAGGAACAATCCGTCGGCTCGAAGAAATCAGCGCTCGGCTCATGCAATTCGACCGTGACTTCGGGGGCTTCGAGCGTCATTTCGGGGGTCTCAACCTTCTCGCTCGCGGTGTCATCCAGGAAACTACATGCCAGCATGTTCAGGAGCAGGAACGCCATTAGAAAACGAATGGCAAAAGGACGAGAATGCCCAAAAGTGACCATGGTGACCTCCAACAGGTGTAGGAATCGAAGGTGCAGGCAAAAGAAATCTCTAACCAACCGGCAAGCTCTGCTTGAACTTCAACATTAGTTCTGGGGAATATGCAACCAGATCACGGCAGATTGAAGCGGGAGCAAATCCGGGGTGATGAACTCCAGCTCGGCGGGGATGATTTGACCCGGCGTGACGGCGAGGACGACCGGCACGCTGAACTTCTCCGTGACCCCCGGCCGCACCTGCACGCCGGCACTGCCCAGCACGGCGCCATGGGCGCGCACCTCCAGTTTGCCCTGCAACGCCGAGGGGAAGGGATTCTCCACCTCGACCAGCACCCGCCCGGTCCCGTCGTTCTGGAGCACGTGAACGGAATCCACAGGACGCCATACCGCCAGGCGCAGCGTCGTCTCGCTCTCACACAGGAACACATAACGCGGCGCGCCTTCGAGGCGCAGCTGCAGCTGCCCCTCGGTGACGGCGACGGCGCTGCGCTTCCCGTTCATCTCGACGACGGTGACTTCCTCGCACAACACGGGCAGCGAGACCGTCCGTGGCTCCCCGTTCGTCCACAGCGCCAGGGCGGCCCGGCCGTCATTGCGGAACAGCAGGCTGAACTCCGTCGGCCCGTCGAGCGGGATCCGCCGCTGAAAGGCGTAGCCGCGCAGCGTCGCCACCAGCGTCTTCATCGCCGTGTAGGCCGGCTTGGGAGCGAGATCGCGCCGCACCAATCCGAAATTGAACTCGATGTCGTTGGGGTCGTCGCCGTCGTTGCGCCAATCGTACCAGATATTCAAATCCACATCGTAGGCCAGGTGTGCCAGCGCCTGACGCGCCGCGTATTGCGCCTGTTCCTCCTCAGTAGGGCCGCCCGCCACGGTAGAATAGCCCCACTCGCTGGTGATGATGGGGATTTTGCGGTTGGGACTGGCGCGGTCCAGGATTCCGCGCAAGCGGGCATAGTCCTCCCACGCCGTCTCCGGCGCGTTGGAACGGTAGGGATGCACGCTCACGGCGTCCAATTTGTTGAACAGCCCCAGATCAGCCAGCGTCTGAAGGTACTCCCACGGGAATCCCGCCGTCGCCGGGCCGATGATCAACGCGGTCGGGTCCACCTGGCGGATGGCGGTAATGACCTCAGAAGCGACCTTGTTGTAATAGACGGGGTCCGGCGGGCCATGCCAGAAGCGTTCCAGATTTGGCTCATTCCAGATTTCCCAGATGATGCCCTTCCCGCGATAATGGCGCGCGGCGGCGGCGGCAAAGCGCGCGAATGCCGCCCGCCCGGCGTCGAAGTGATGCGCGTTCCCGCCGCCGTAGAGGTCATTGCCGTAGTCGAGGATGAAGACGATGCGGATATTTCGCGCCGTCATCGTCTCAACCAGGGAATCGTAGGCGGAGAAGTCGTAACGCCCCGGGATCTCGCGCTCGATCGTGTGCCAGAAAAGGTCCATCCGCACGAAGCGGAATCCGCCGGCGGCCAGAAGCTCCGCCTCGCCCGGTTCTGCCTGCGTGAAGTGAATGTTGACGCCCAACGGCTCTGGAATCACCCGTCCCGGCAGCTCCAGCGAGGGGGTATCCACGAGGACGGGGGCCGGCGGCGTGGGGGTCAGCGTCGGCGTGACCGTCGCGCCGACCAGGAAACCCAGCGAGACCGTCGGCGCAGGCGTCGGCGTGACGGGAGGGAGCGGCGTCGCCGTGGGGGTAAGTGAGGGTGGCAGGGTGGCCGTCGGCGTCGGGGAAGTCGTCAGCGCAGGCGAGGGCTGTCCCGCCGCCGGAGAGAAACCACAGCTCGTCAGGAGCAGCACCAGAATCACGACACTCAGTCGTCTCACGCCCCAGGCCCTCCGGGGGAAGGATGAGCTGCCCGCAACCGGGGGAAAGCCTTCCCGCGCCCCGGCCAATGGCTGACGTAGCGGGGCGCGGAACATGAGTGACGGACGATGGCCATGCTCGATTCTCTGCTCACACTGACAAGTTTTGCACCTCATCATACCACGTCTGCCAGGATTGGACAGCGCGCCGTTGCACCCTGTTTGTTACGCCCGGACACAGAGCCATCCTCTTAAATTTCCGACCCGTGAGCTATTTTCTGCGAAAACGAGAGCGCTCGCGCCCATGAGATGGCGACGCGACGCCCACCCTTGACGCGAAGGCGCATTGTGTTAAAATGCCTCCTCGTTGTGGAGTTATACCGGGCTTTTCGCAAGAGAACCTCGGGCTGATGGCTCGAGGTTTTTTGCTGCCCCACTCAGGGAAGTGATGACATGAACAAAAAAGAAGAAGCGCCCATCAAAAACGTGCGTATCATCGGGATTTTCGCGCACGTTGACGCGGGCAAAACAACGACCACCGAAGCCATCCTGTATTTCACCGGGCGAATTCACCGCCAGGGGGATGTGGACGAAGGCAACACGCAGATGGATTTCCTGCAGCAGGAGCGCGAACGCGGCATCACCATCATGTCCGCCGCCACCGCCTGCCATTGGAAGGGCCATCGCATCAACATCATTGACACGCCGGGCCACATTGACTTCACCGCTGAAGTCGTCCGCTCGATTCGCGTCATTGACGGCGCGGTGATTGTCCTCTGCGGCGTCGGCGGCGTGGAGCCGCAGACCGAAGCCGTCTGGTTGCACGCGAACAACGAGCACCTGCCCCGGCTGATTTTCGTGAACAAGCTCGACCGCATCGGCGCGGATTTTCAGCGCGTGCTCGCCGAAGCGCAGGCACGCCTCACCCCCAAAGCCATCGCCGTCGAATTGCCCATCGGCGTCGAGAGCGACTTCCGGGGGGTCGTGGACCTGCTCACGGGGCAAGCGCTGTTCTGGGAGGCGGGACAGGATGATCCGACCCCCGGCCCCGTTCCGGTGGAGATGGCCCAAGAGGTCGCCAGGGCCCGGGAACACCTGTTCGACAGCATCGCCGAGACCGACGAGACCCTGCTCCTGCGCCACCTGGAAGGGGAAGAGATCGCGCTGGAGACGTGGCAGGCAGCGCTGCGCCAGGCCGTCATTCAGGGCGACCTCGTGCCGGTGCTGTGCGGCGTGTCCCGCAATCGCGTCGGCATCCAACCGCTGCTCGACGCCATCGTCGCCTACCTCCCCGCTCCCGTGGACATGCGCCCGGTGCTGGGACATCATCCGGCGGACGAAGAGCAGCTGCTCGAACGCCCGGATTCCTTCACCGCCCCCTTCTGCGCGCTCGCGTTCAAGATCGTCAGCGATCCGCACGTCGGGCATCTCACCTGGGTGCGCGTCTTCTCCGGGCAGGTCAACGCCGGCGAGGAGATCCTCAATCCCCGCACCGGCGCCCAAGAGCGCGTGGGACGCATCTACCGGATGCACGCCGACCGCCGCGAGCAAGTGGAATGGATGGCGGCCAGCGATGTGGTCGCCCTCGTGGGCATGAAAGACGCCGTCACCGGCGACACGCTCTGCGACCCGGCCCACCCCATCCTCCTGGAACGCTTCAAATTCCCCGAACCCGTGATCGCCGTCGCGCTCGCGCCGCAATCCACCAAAGATCGGGAAAAGCTGCAACAGGCAGTGCTGCGGTTGAGCGAGGAAGATCCGACGCTGATCCCCAGAACCGATCCCGAAACGGGGGAACTCACCCTGTCCGGGATGGGGGAGCTGCATCTCGACGTGACCATTGACCGCCTGCGGACGGAATTCGGCCTGATCCCGCAGGTGAGCGCCCCCCAGGTGTCGTACCGCGAGACGGTGCGCAAAGCCGTGGAGCTCACCTCAACTTACAAGAAGCAATCGGGCGGACACGGGCACTTTGCCGAAATCACGCTCCGCATCGAGCCGCTTCCCGACGCGGAAGCCGAAGAAGCCGTGAACGGGGTGTTGTTCCGCAGTGAAGCGCCGCCGGCGGAGCTGCCCCGCGATTTCTGGCGGCCAACGGAACTCGGCCTGCGGCGTGCGTTGGAGCAAGGCGTCATCGCCGGCTTCCCGGTGCAGCGCGTCAAAGTCACCCTCACCGGCGGGCGCTATCACGAAGTGGATTCCGCCGCCATGGACTTCGAGATCTGTGGCGGGATGGCGGCCCGGCAACTGGTGCGCGCTGCCAATCCCGCGCTGCTGGAACCCATCATGCGCATTGACCTCAACACGCCGGAGGACTTCATGGGCAGCGTTGTCGCCGACATCGGACGGCGGCGCGGGGTGATGAGTGCCATGCGCGCACGCGGACAGCTCCGCAACGTGGAGGGGGAAATCCCCCTGGCCGAAACCCACGGCTACGCGACGGAGTTGCGCAGCATGACGCAGGGACGCGGCACCTTCACGCTGGAATTCAAGCGCTATGAGATCGTTCCTGACAACATCGCCGAGGACGTCATCAAGGCGCGCAAGGCAGCGGGGAAAATCCCGGAGCGGTAAAGCGGGCGCGCCCGGTCCTGCCCGAAACTTTATGCAAAATGGGGTATAATGGCGTCGTTAATGCGCCGGACGAGGATTCATCCCGCGCGCCGGCGCATCTAAACTTCAGCTCGAATACAGGAGGATTCTATGAGCACGACTTTCATGACATCGCCGAAGTTTTACTTCACGTCAGAATCGGTCACCGAGGGCCACCCAGACAAGATCTGCGATGAGATCTCCGATGCCGTCCTCGACGCCATCATCGCCGACGACCCTGAAGCGCGGGTCGCCTGCGAAGTCTCCGTCACTACGGGGTTGATCCTGGTCGCGGGTGAAATCACCACCAAAACCTATGTGGACATCGGCACGCTGGCCCGCAGCGTCGTGCTCGACATCGGCTATAACCGCGCCAAGTACGGTTTCGATGGCGAGACTTGCGGGGTCATCGTCAGCATCAAAGAGCAATCTCCCGACATCGCTCTGGGCGTGAACAGGGCTCTGGAGGCCAAAACCGGCGAGATGTCCGACTCCGAAATCGAGGCCATCGGCGCCGGCGACCAGGGCATGGTGATCGGCTTTGCCTGCAATGAGACGCCGGAGTTGATGCCGTTGACGATTTCCCTCGCCCACCAGCTCTGCCGTCGCCTCGCCGAGGTGCGCAAGAACGGCACGCTGCCCTACCTGCGTCCCGATGGCAAGAGCCAGGTGACGGTCGAATACGCCTACGGCAAGCCTCAGCGCGTGGACACGGTGGTCGTCAGCGCGCAACACGGGCCGGAAATCACTCACGAGCAGATTCGCGCCGACATCATCGAGCACGTCATCCAGCCGGTCATCCCCGAGGGGATGCTCGACGCGCAGACCAGGATTTACGTGAACCCCACCGGGCGTTTCGTGATCGGCGGGCCGCAGGGCGACGCCGGCCTCACCGGGCGCAAGATTATCGTGGATACCTACGGCGGGGTCGCGCGTCATGGCGGCGGCTCTTTCTCCGGCAAGGACCCGACGAAGGTGGACCGTTCCGCCGCTTACATGGCCCGGTACATCGCCAAAAACCTGGTAGCGGCGGGCATCGCCGACCGATTGGAGCTGCAAATCAGCTACGCGATTGGGGTCGCGCGGCCCCTCTCGCTTTCCGTGGAGACCTTCGGCACGGCGAAAATCCCCGATGAGCGCATCATCGAGCTCATCCAGGAGCATTTCGACCTGCGCCCCGCGGCGATCATCCATTACCTGCGGTTACGCCGCCCGATCTTCAAGGCCACCGCAGCCTATGGCCATTTCGGGCGCACGGACATTGACGCGCCCTGGGAAGCTACAGACAAGGCGGAACTGCTGCGCAAGGCCGCAGGGCTCGCCTGATCTTAACCTCTGCTCTCTCGTCAGGCCCGGCAACGTCCGGGCCTGCTTGTTTTCCAGTCACTGCTCAGCCGCCGACTAAAATCGGCCAGATTTCGAGCAGCTGCTGAAACTGCCGGCGTCGGCACGAGCACGCGGCGCCTTCATCGCCGCGCCACGCAGTAGCGACCCGTGAACGGGCCTCGAAACTTATGTAGCCCGCCGATGAACTCGGCGGGCGGGCGTGCGCCGGCCTGCGGTTCACCACCGATGACGAAAATGTGAGTCGTGAGCAGCGACGGCGACGGCTCACCGGTTCGACACAAGCCAACCGCGCTGAAGCGCGGTGTTTGAGGACGTAGCAGCCCCGGGGACAAGGAATTTCTAATCTGATTCGTGAAATTCGTGTTCATTCGGGGTCATTTTCGCAGGAGGCGCCAGGTGCTGGCGCACATCATCCCAAAATGAAAATGTGCGGTCATTGTTCAGCCTGGCGCCAGGTGGCTAGGCGGCGATGGATGAACCTTTGTGAGCTGTAGCTTTTGCCCCACCCCCTGCCCCCTCCCCGACGGCGCATACGCCGTCGGGGAGGGGGAAAAAAAAATAGGGTTTTTGCAGGCGGGCTACGCCCGCCTGCAAAAACCCACAAAAAAAAAGTTTCCCCCCTTTCCCCCGCGCAGCGCGGGGGAAAGGGGCCAGGGGATAGGGGGCAAGGAATTTCTAATCTTATTCGTGAAATTCGGGTTCATTCGGGGCCATTTTCGCAGGAATCCTCCATGAAATCCGCGTCCCTTCAGATTCAATAACGCTTGCTCTCGCATCCACCCAAATTCATGTTACAATAGAGTTACGATGCCATGGCTCAGATAGAGGCACGCTCGACTTCCTCACACGAGGGAATGACGCAGCATGAATGGTCTCTTTATCGCTGACACTAATCCGCTGAAAGAAGCCCTTTCAGCCACCTTTGCCGCCGCCGGCGTGACCGTCCAACCGCTCGGGGACTTGAAACAGCTCCAGGCAGTTCTGAGCGAGCCAGCCATCGAGGCTTTGTGGGTTGCCCTACCTCTGCCCGATCAGGTGACGCTACTCCTGCCGCAGCTGCTGGGCAAGCTCGCCCCGCAGTTGCCGGTGACGCTCGTGGGGACGGCGCCCCCGCCAGAAGGCTGGACCACTTACAGCGTCTATCCCTACATTCAAATTCCGGCGGATTCACCGGGGGCGCTGATCGCGCAGCTGCAGAAACCTCGCCGATCCCCGCCTCTCCCCTACAACACCTGCAAACGCCTGCTACAAGCCATCACT
>JAAZNO010000554.1 GCA_012798275.1 Chloroflexota bacterium | reverse complement strand
TTCCCTGCCGGTAGAAATACTGAATGGGGTCGTTGTCAAAGGCACACTCAACCTCTTTCTCGCCTTCAGCGCCGCGACAACGCTCCTCATCCTCCCCGAAGTGCGCCAACTTCTACGCCTGCCGGTAAAGCCGGAATCCCGTGATAACAGCAAGATCGTGCTCACCACATTCCTCAGCGCCTTGTTTTTGTGGGTAATGCTGCTGATGGCTTTTAGCATCTTCATCGAGCTCGACTTCCCCGCCGGCGTATTTCCTCCCAATGATCCACGAGAGCTCATTGCCCTGGTGATCTTCATCTTTGTGGGCCTGATAACTGGTGACATCATCGCGTCATACGTGGAACGACAGCAGCGCGCGACCCTGGAGCTCACCGCCAGCGAGGTGCGGTTTCGCAGCATCTTCGAACAGGCCGCCATGGGCATTACCCTGGCCGACCTGGAGGGGCGCTTCTTGCGGGTCAATCAGCAATTCTGCCAGATGACGGGCTACACTGCCGAAGAGCTGCTGCAGCGGAGCCCACAAGACATCACCCACCCCGACGATCGGGAACCCAATCGGAAGTTGGCTGAGAAATTGAGGCGGGGTGAACAAGACACCTTCGCGCTGGAAAAACGCTACATCCGCAAAGATGGCAGTCACTTCTGGGCCAACGTCACCGTTTCGCTGCAGCGCGACCTCGAAGGCAAGCCCGAATACTATATCGCCGTTGTCGAAGACATCACCGCACGCCGCCAGATGACCGAGGCCCTGCGCGAAAGCGAGCTGCGGTACCGTAACACGTTCGAAAAGGTGGCGGTAGGTATCAGCCACACCACACTCGACGGGCGCTTCCTGCGCATCAATGACCGCTTCTGCGAGATCACAGGCTACTCGCGTGAAGCATTGCTGGCGCGCAGCTTCCAGGACATCACCTATCCCGGTGACCTGCCCCTCGATGAGCATTTGGCGGAGACGCTGCTCGCCGGGAAACAGGAAACCTATCAGCGTGAAAAGCGTTACCTGCGCCCCGATGGCTCGCTGGTGTGGGTCGGCCTCACCGCCTCGCTGCTGCGAGATGAAAACGGGGCTCCCACCCACTTCATCAGCGTCATCGAAGACATCACAGCGCGCAAACAAGCCGAGGAAGCGCTGGCGCGCGAACGGATCCTCCTCCGCACGCTGATTGACAATCTACCCGATGCCGTGTATGTCAAAGACCTGCAGCTGCGCAAGGTGCTGGCCAACCGCGCCGATATCACAAACATGGGCCTTACCGACGAAGCCAGCGCGTTGGGCAAGACCGATTTCGACATCTTCCCGTCGGAGGTCGCCGCAGAATTCGCCGAAGATGACGAAGAGGTGATTCGTACCGGCGCCCCCCTCTTCGACCGCGAGGAGCGCCTCGTCCGCCCCTCCGGTGAGGCACGCTGGCTGCTCACTTCCAAACTGCCGCTGCGCGATGATCAAGGAGAGGTGATCGGCATTATCGGCATCGGGCATGACATCACGAAGCGCCGGCATGATGAAGAAGCCCTGCGCGAAAGCAATCGGCAGCTGCTGGAAGCGCTGGCGGAACTCCAGGACACGCAAAAGCGCATGATCCAGCAGGAGCGCCTCGCCGCCGTCGGCCAGCTCGCGGCCGGCATCGCCCACGATTTCAACAACATCCTGGCGGTCATTGTGCTCTACGCACAGATGGCGTTGAAAGCGCCGGACCTGCCGGAGGGCCTTGCGGGACGCCTGCGCGTCATCCTGGAACAATCCAAACGCGCCGCAGATTTGATTCAGCAGATTGTGGATTTCAGCCGCCGCGCCATCCTTGAACGCCGCCCGCTGGACCTGTTGCCCTTCGTGAAGGAACAGCTCCAGCTGCTGGAACGCACCTTGCCGGAGAACATTCACCTCACCCTGAAGGCAGAAGGAGACGAATTCATCGTCAATGCCGATCCCACGCGCCTGCAGCAAGCGCTTTTCAACCTCGCGGTCAATGCACGGGACGCCATGCCCCAAGGGGGAGAGCTGTGCATCGGGCTTAGGCGCCTGAACTTTGCCGACCGCGCGGCAGCGCCGCTCCCCGAACTGGAACCCGGCGCGTGGGTCCAGCTCAGTATTACCGACACCGGCAGCGGCATTCCTTCCGACGTACTCGCTCACATGTTCGAGCCGTTCTTCACCACCAAGCCCCCCGGCAGAGGCACAGGGTTGGGACTGGCACAGGTTCACGGCATCGTCAAACAGCATCAAGGCGAGATTGGGATCACAACACGCCTCGGGGAAGGAACTACTTTCACGATCTACCTGCCGGCCGTCCTCACCCGCGAGACCAGCGCGCCCGCTCCCAGCCAGGAGCCGCTGGCCCTGGGGCAGGGTCAGTATGTGCTGGTCGTCGAGGATGACGTCAGCGTCCGCAGCACGCTGGTCAACACCCTGGAGCTCCTGAATTATCGTACCTATGAGGCGGCAAACGGCTACGAGGCGCTGGCGATTGTCGAACAGCATCCCCAGGAGATCGCCCTGATCCTCAGTGATTTCATCATGCCGGAGATGGGCGGGGAGGCATTGCTGGGAGCGCTGCGTCAACGTGGATTGCACCAGCCGGTGATCATCCTGAGCGGCTACCCTCTCCTGACCGAACTCGACGAGTTGCGCGCGCAGGGGCTCACCGATTGGCTGCTCAAGCCGCCGGAAGTAGAACACCTCGCCAGTGTCATCGCGCAGGCGTTGAGCCGGAGTTCTAACAACGGGCCAAAGTCCTCATAGAATCAGGCGCCCAGGCCATGAAAACGTGAGTCGGAGCAGAGGTTGTGACGGCTCACTACTCACGGCTCACTACTTCTATTTTCTGAGGCATAGCCGCTCCGGAATTATTCCGAATCGGGACGATGTTGCTCCCCTTGTGCGCCGGCGATGTGGAACCCGCAATAGGCCAGCTGCTCAAGCAACGCCTCCGGCAGCGGATCCCACTGTCCCACCTTGCGCGCGATGTGTTCCGTCCAGCTGTAGGTGGAGAAATCGAAGGTCTCCTCGCGCCCGCCCGTCAG
>JAAZNO010000553.1 GCA_012798275.1 Chloroflexota bacterium | reverse complement strand
GGATTACTCAGGAAATAATAGACCGTTGTTCCCTCCTTCCGCGCCTCGACCAGGCCCCGGTCACGCAGAATGCGCAGGTGATGTGAGACGGTCGGCTGGGAGACGCCCAACATCTCGGTGAGCTCGGAGACATTCCGAGGCCGCTCGGCGACGAGATACAGTAGACGCAGCCGCTTGGGATCGCCCACACCTTCGCAAATGTAGCGGTGCAACAGGATGGCTTCTTCTTCGGTAAGCATTGTCATGTGAGG
Source organism: Chloroflexota bacterium (assembly GCA_012798275.1). GTDB lineage: Bacteria > Chloroflexota > Anaerolineae > B4-G1 > SLSP01 > JAAZNO01. The sequence goes on along the minus strand of JAAZNO010000553.1, from coordinate 6,385 downwards.
CCGTGCATGGATTGAAATATGTCTATATTTAATTATACACGAATTGCGCCAAATGCAAGCGAGTTGGGGGCGCACTTTACCGGAATGTGAGGCGTAAGCAGGCTGCCGTGAGCAGAGGCTGCGACGGCTCTCTACTCACGGCTGCCTGATTGCTATTTTCGGAAGGATTTGTGCATCTTGACAGTTTCCGTTATAATAGCGCTACCGCTGTTCAATTATCTGTCATTCAAGGAGGTATCCGATGTTGATCAAAGGTCGTTTGATTGCCGAATCTCCCATCTACCGGGGCAACGCCCGCAAAACCCTCTTCACCCGCGACGGCGATGGGACCCAACGGCTGGTTTCGCTGGCCGGCGAAATCGGCGGGACAGCGCAGTCCCTGATGGATGCCTTCATCGGCGGGACGGCAGATGGACGCAACATCGGCCTGCTCAACCGGCTCTGGCGCCGCCTGTATGCCAGCAACATGCCCAACAACCTCATCACGCAGGTGACGTGTGAGCTCGACAAGGCCACCTACACCCGCGAACGCTTCTTCGACATGCGGATGGGACTGAAACTCGACGAGGACCGCTGGGCCTCTGAAGCCAACGCCAATTACAAAATGGAAACCGTCTTCCGCAACGCGGTCTTTGACCTCCAGTTATTCGTGGACGATGCCATGCTCGCCAAAGGTCAACATGCGGCGCAACTCTATTACTTGCTGCAAGAGCTGCAAGCGGGGCGCTTCTGGTTCGGCGCGGGCAAGAGCAAGGGCCTGGGACGCCTCCGCCTGGAGCTGGAAACCCCTCTGCCCGCTCCCAAAACACCGCCCGCCCTTCAGCCGGAGGCCAATCACCTGTCCATCGAGCTCAGCTTTGACGCGACCAATCCGGTTCTGGTGGGCTGGAACTGGGGCAAAGTAGACCCCGAGGTGCCCTCGTTTGCCGCCATCGAAGGGCGGTTGCTGATCGCGGCGATGCGCGATTTGCCCGAGGAAGTGCGCCAACGGCTGGAAAGCGTGCTGAGCGGCCCCATCCTCAACGCGGAGGATTGGAAGCGCCAGCTGGATGAGTTTTTGCCGCGCGCTCTTGCCATCTGGCTGCAAAGCCAGGGCAGCGGTGAAATCGAGACCTGGGTCTTGACGAAGAACGCGCTCGACAAGCTCGCCAAGGGCAAGTATGCGCTCTCCAAGGCGGTCATTGACGCGGTGACCCCCCTCTGCGAGCAGCCCTTCCCCAGCCAGGAGGCTGCCGAAGCCGCCTTTGTTGAGGCGTTAGGGAATAAAGCCAACATGGCCGGGCGACTGATCAAAGTGCTGGAGTCACGACGTGAGACGCGCTACGCGCTGCCGGCAGAAATCTGGGCCACCCTCACCGAAGATCTGGGCCTCGATCCCGCGCTGGAGGCCCGCATCACGCCGGCATTGGGGGATGAAGCCGCTTTGGTCGCGCTGCTCAAACCGGCCTGTGCAGCCATCATGCCGCGCCTGCACCAGCAAGTGGATCAACAAATCAACCTCCTGCAAAGCGACGCCTGGATTGACGCCGAAATTGCCAGCCGTGAGGCGCATCTCGCCATCAAAATGCTGCTGTTGGAAGGCAAAATCCGCGAGGCCGATTGGGAAAGCCGCACGCCGCCGCAGGGTGTGGGCACCCAGGCATGGCAGACCTTCAAAGAGGAACATCGCCGGGTGCGCTATCGCCATCTGACGGACCCGCGCAATCTGCGCAAGAGCATCGTCAACGATCGCAACTTCATCGCCTTCTTGCGCAGCTACCGCAACAAAGCGCGACAGGAACTTTCGCAGCCCTATCATGTGGATTTCCGCAGCGGCGGCCCTTTTAACCGTGAAGTAGCGCGCAAATACGGCAAGCCCTACGACACCATTTTCATGCGGATGCTGACCTGGTCGCCTTCCAATCGCAGCGAGGGCGCCTGGGAAGTTTATATTCCGGGCAGCTCCCTCAAGGGCGCCTTCCGCCGCCGCGCCTCTCAGATCCTCAAAACCCTCGAAAGCGATTCGGGACGGATCGAAAGCACCCTCGACCGACTGTTCGGTCGGCAAGGACAGACCGGGCTGATCTATTTCTCCGATGCGTACCTGACCGATCCGCTCGACCCGGAGAAAGCCTGGTGCTCGATGGACGGCGTGCGCATGAATCCCGCGACGGGCCAGCCGATCGAGACGGCCAAGTCCGATTACCTCTTCGCTTACGGCGAGGCTCTCAAGTTCCACCTGCGCCTGGATTTACAGGATTTGCGCCCGGAGGACGTGCCCGCCCTCCAGGTGTTCTTCCACCTGCTCCAGGACTTCCAGGACGGGGACATTGTGATCGGTGGGGAGAAAACCAGCGGCTTCGGCTGGGTCAAAGCGCGGATAGAGGCCCTGCACTGGTTGACCGGCAGCGTGGAAGGCGTCAGCCGCACGCTGTTTGGCGATCACCCGCTCACGACAGAGGATGCATGGCAGAGCTTGCAGATGAAGGGCGAGGAGGCGGTCGCCGCGCTGACTCCCCGCAAGGCCCTCACCCTGCAGCGTTCCATCCAGGTACCGCCGACAGCGCAAGAGGGCTACATCTCGCACCGCGCCTTTGGCGGGAACTGTGGGATGCTCACCGTCGAGGCCGAGGTACTGACGCCACTCCACATCCGCGAAAGCGGCGAGCCCTCCCAATCGGTGAGCCTTCCCGACGGGCCGGTAGCGGGCTGGGATTTCTTCTCCATGTCGCCGCCAGAGGCTGCCCAGCGGGAGGAGACCCGACGCTACGCGCTGCCCGCCAAGAGCCTGCGCGGCATGATCCGCCACCTTTATGCGATTGTCAGCGATTCAACGAAGGAAAGCGGCCATATCACCCAGCTCAACCCGGCGGATGCGCTTTTCGGCTGGGTAGGCAAGGGCACCAACCAGGCCCTCATGGGACGTGTGACCGTCGGCTTTGGGATTTTCGAGCCTGATCCCCAGCTCAGCTGGTACAAAGTCCCCTATCCCTACACCGGCTGGCTGTATGCTCCGGCCGAGAAGACCTGGCTCTACGAGAAAGAGCGAAACGTACCCCGGCATCAAATTGCCGCTAGCTGGCGGTTGTTCCGGCATGCGCCCCTGGCGCCCATCGCCAGGCCCCTGGAGAGTTTTGCGCCGGATACCGCCCAGGCCAGCTACTTCCGCGCCATCCTGCCCGGCGCCCGCGCCCGATTCACCGTGCGCTTCTGGAACCTGGAAGACATCGAACTGCAACGGCTGATCTGGAGCATCGCTCTGGAGCCGGGTCTGGCGCACAAGATCGGGCACCATCGCTACCTGGGCTTTGGCAGTCTGCGGCTGAACGTCTTGCCAGAGAGCTATCTGATTGATTGGTCGAAGCGCTATGCCGGCGGCGAACCGGCGACCTGGCAACAGCCGCTCAAGATGGAGGACTGGATCAAGCCACGCGTCATCTCCCATTACATCGAACTGCAGAAGGCTCTGGATGCTGGCGCCCTTTGATTGGTTGCGGCTAGCGCGCAGCAGCTCGGAACTGCTGGCCACGCTGTACTATCTGGATGAGCATCCTGATGCCATCGGCGAGAAAGAGCTCGCGCCGCCCCGCTCGGCGCTGCAGCGTCCCTGCAGCCGGTGCGGCCTGTACCCTCACGAGGAAGGGGGCCGTTTTTGCAGCACCTGCAAGGCGATCCTGGAGCAAGGTCAGCGTCTCTCCCCCCAGATCCAGCACATCACGCTGGTATGGGGCTATGTCACCCAGCTGCCGCGGCAGCTGCGCGGCGGTGCGCCCTTCCCGGAGGGCATGACGTTGCACACTTACGTGCATGACGCGCAGCATTTCCTTACCGTGCTGCCGCGTCAACAGCTCAAACCGTGGCTCCAAGAGCTCGCCCTCTACAACAGTCTCACGCTCCAGGGGCTGCTCCAGGTGTTTCCCGGCAGCAGCCCGCGATCCACCCCCATGAACGAGCTCCTGATTCGGGTCATTCACCACGAGGCGCGTTTTCCGCCGGATCGCCTGCGGGTGCGCTTCCTGGCAGCGCCCCACTACATCTACCACTTGCACGAGCTCGACCGGGAAGGGGTGCTGACCTTTGAGATCTCCGATTTCATCAGCACCCTGGAAATGGCTTCCGTTTTCCGCACGCTGCTCTTGCCTGATGAACAGACGACGCTGCGCAAATTGCTCAAGCTGCGCGATGACGCCGAAGCGCAATTTTATTGGGGGCGCTTTCTGGGACAAATCAAACCCGAAGTACGCGACATGCTGAATGCCTGGCAGATTCGACGCTGGTCGCCCGCGCAGGTAGAGCTGCTGTACCGATTGAGCGAGTATGCCAGGTATTACTGAATCCATCAACCTGATCCGCTACCTGATCGTGGTGCGCACGAGGCACACGCTGGTGACGTTGTCGCCGAACTTCACGCAGGAGCTTTCCGCCGTGTGGGGCAAGCTGGTGACGGAGCTGCTGCCTACCCGCGAGGCCGCCAAATGGCACAAGACCCGCGAGTTGTGGGAACGCGCATACGGGCCGCCGTCCTCGAACCGGCAAGGGGAAGATTTCGCGATCACCAACACGCCGACCTCTCCCTGGCCCATCGAAGCGGTGTTGCTGCCCTACACTGTCAAAGCGTGCTTCGGACAGGATGAGCCGGTCGTGTGGGAACTGAAGCTATTGGGCAACGCGGCAGATCATGGGCTATTTCTGGAACAGTTGCTGCCCGCGTTGGAGCTGGCAGCGACGCAGCCGCAGCCCGGCGAGAGCAAGAACTTCTGGGGGCAGTTCCGCATCGAGGCCATCTACGCCGCCCACGGTCCTCGCTGGCGGCCCTTTGTGGTGGAGGGCAAGCTCGATCTACGCCGCCGCCGTCCCACGCCGACGCAATGGGCCGAGGGGCTGAAGCTCAGCCCGGAAGAAGGGACCGCCTTCCACCGGCTGACCTGGTTCACGCCCTTCGATCTGGGCGTCCGACCAACGCCGCCATTGAGACCTCGTTCCCAGCGCAAGCGCGCCATCGCCGCCCATGATGTCCCCACGCTTGAGGGGATACTGCGCGCGTTGATGGCGCGGGTGGCCCACATTCAGCCCGGCAAGCCCATCACCGAAGAAGAGGCCTGGGCATGGCTGCCCTCAGAAGAACAAGCCGCCCTCTGGGAGACCCTGAATCGCCTGCGGGAACGCCCGCAGCACAGAAAATACGAGTTGGCGCCACCGCCGGCAGGCGCTTACGGGGCATGGATAGGCACGGAAACCTTCACTGCGCCCATCCCCGGCAATCTCATCCCCTATCTGGAATTGGCCTCGATTTTGCAGATAGGACACTTCACGCACTTTGGCTGCGGGACCTTCGGGCTGCGCTGAGCCAACGGTTCGTGTAAACGACGGGCCATGCGATGGATGCATGGCCCGTCGTGTGTTAGTGGCGGCCTTTAGCTGATGACGCCGAGCTCCCGTCCAACCGCCGCAAACTGCTCCAGGCCGAAGTCCAGATCCTCCGGCGTGAGTGCGGCAGAGACCATGACGCGAATCCGCGCCAGCCCCTTGGGCACGGTGGGGAAACCGAGCGCCATGGCGAAGACGCCCCGCTCGAAGAGCCGGCGGCTGAATTCCCGGGCCAGTTTCACATCGCCCAACATCACTGGCGTAATGGGGGTGACGCTCTGGCCCGTGTCGAAGCCCAGCGTCTTCATCGCGGCCTTGAAATAGCGCGTGTTTTCCCAGAGGCGGTCCACCAGCTCCGTGGATTCGCTCAGCACGTGCACTGCCGCGAGGCAGGCGGCAGTATCCGCCGGGGTGACGGCGCTGGAGAAGAGGAAGGGGCGCGCCTTCTGCCGGAGGTAATCCACGATGAGCTTCCTGCCAGCAATGATGCCGCCGACGACGCCAAAGGCCTTGGAAAACGTGCCGATCTCCACATCGAATTTGCCGTGCAGGCCGAAGTGATCCACGATGCCGCGTCCCCCCCGCCCGACGACGCCCTCGCCGTGCGCGTCATCCACCATCGTCATCACGCCGTAGCGCTCGCAGACCTCGTAGAGCGCGTCCAGCGGCGCGAGATCGCCATCCATGGAGAAGACGCCGTCCGTCACCATGAGACCCCGCCGATACTGCGGCAGGTGCTCCTTGATCTTGGCCTCCAGGTCAGCGGGATCGCAATGCTCGTAGACGATGATTTTGGCGCGGCTGAGGCGCGCGCCGTCAATGATGCTGGCGTGATTGAGCCGGTCAGAGAAGATCACATCCTCCGGCCCCACCAGGGGCGGGAGGGCCGCCTGATTGGCGAGAAAACCGGCCTGGACGTACAGGGCGTCTTCCACATGTTTGAATTCCGCCATCGCCTCCTCTAATTCACGGTGCAAGGTGAGCGTCCCGGCAATGGAGCGCACCGCCGTCGGCCCGGCGCCGAAGCGATCCAGCGCCG
>JAAZNO010000552.1 GCA_012798275.1 Chloroflexota bacterium | reverse complement strand
GTCTACCGCGGCCTGGCGCGTCCCCTGCTCGCGCCGCCCATCACGTCAGAGAGCGCACACGGCAGCGATGGCCTGGGAGACATCGGCTTCCCCGATCCTCAACGGGAGCCTGCTGCCGAACATGCGGTGGATTTCCTCATCCGCACGTTCATGGCGGCGACCGCACCCATCACCCTCATCACGCTCGCGCCGCTCACCAACATCGCCCTGGCGTTGCTCCGGGAACCCCGGCTGGAAGAGCGCATTCCCCGCCTGGTGATGATGGCAGGCAGCATCACCGGCGGGAACACCACCGCCGTCGCGGAATTCAACGTCTATGCGGACGTCGAGGCCGCCGACATCGTCTTCCGTTCCCGCATCCCCAAGACGATGGTCAGCCTCGATCCCATCCGCAAGGGCGCCAGGCTCTACGAGGCGGACGCGGCGCAGATCGAGGCCGGCTCGACGCCGTGGGGCCAGGCATTCGCGCGCCTGCTGCGGCGGCTCCTCGACTACCGGAAGCCGCGCCCCGTCACCCCGCCCGATCTGGCTGCCGTAGCGGTGGCGTTGGAACCGGCGCTCGCAACCGGCGAGAGGTGGCCCGTCGCCGTCGAGACGCGGGGGCAATACACGCGCGGCATGACCGTCGTGGACACCCGCCGACGCCCGGCCGCGGAGAGCCCGGAACCGCACGTCAACGTCATCACCGCCATAGACCATGCCCGCTTCCAGGCGCTGGTGCTGGCCACTCTGGCGGCCTGAAAGCAGCCTGAAGTTCGCGCCACCTTTGCCATGCAAGCGATTTCGAGAATCGCTATTCGCAGATTCGCTATTTTTGGAGGAGGACGCCATCCAAAGAAAATGTGCGGTAATTGTTCGGCCTGGCGTCAGGTAGCTCGACGGCGATGGATGAACCTTTGTGATCTGCAGCTTTTGCCTCTCCCCCAGCCCCCTCCCCAACGACGCAGGTGTCGTTGGGGAGGGGGAGAAGAAATAAGGGGTTTTGCAGGCGGGCTACGCCCGCCTGCAAAACCTCACAAAAAAAGTGCCCCTTTCCCCCCGCGCGCGGGGGGAAAGGGGCCAGGGGATAGGGGACAAAAGCTGATTCTCAACCTTCAGCAATTACCAGGAAATCTTGCGTTTTTTAGTCAGTGCACGAGCCCACCGCGCTGAAGCGCGGTGTTTGAGGACGTAGCAGCCCCGGGGGCCAGGAATTTCTAATCTGATTCGTGAAATTCGTGTGCATTCGGGGCCATTTTCGAAGGAGGAACATCCCATGCGCGAGCACGCGCTGGAAGTCTATCAGGGGGAAACGCTCATCTTTTACAGCGACGGGAAATGGCTCCATCCGCTGTTGGATTTGGAACAATTTCTGGCGGCGCGCCCCTACGATCCGGGCGCACTGAGCGTCCATGACAAGATCGTGGGGCGGGCCGCCGCCTTGCTGATCGTGCGACTCGGCGTCCGCCGCGTGCACGCCGACATCCTCAGCGAGCTGGGGGCGGACGCGCTGCGCCATTTCCACGTGGCCTTCGACTACGACCGTCTCGTCCCCCGCATCGCCTGCCAGACGGAAGCCCTGTTGGGCGACGAGCTCGATCTGGAGCGGGCGCATGCTCTCATCCTCGAACGCGCCCGGCGGGAAGCCGCTCCTTCACCCTAGCCCAAGGCCGTTTCAGGCACCGGCGTCCCCTTACCCCGGCGCCTGCATCCCCAACAGCGGCGAGATGAACAGCACCACCGTGATCAAGAGGATGATGATCGCCAACGCCCAGGAGAAGATGTTCTGGAACCGCGAATTCACCCACTCCCCCATGATCCGCCGGTCGTTGACGAGCTTGATCACCAGCACCAGCAGCACGGGCAGCAGAATCGCGTTCATGGACTGCGAGAGCCACATCAGCGGAAAAAGCGGAATACCCGGAATGAGCACCGTCAACACGCTGAGGACGATAATGCCGATGTAGAGGCCATAAAAGACGGCCGCGTCGCGGGGACGTTGATTCAGCCCGCGCTCCCACCCAAACGCCTCACACACGGCGTAGCTCGTGGACAGCGGCAGCACCGACGCCGCGAGCAGCGACGCGCCCAGCAAGCC
>JAAZNO010000008.1 GCA_012798275.1 Chloroflexota bacterium | reverse complement strand
TCAACGTCGCATTTGTCCGGGCGAATCCGTCTTTTGTGAGGTAACCCCAGATCTCGCTACGGCAGGCGACTTTCGGCCTCCAGGCGCGACGGCTGCGGTCGCTTCCAGACGAACCAGCGGTAAACCATGTAGATCGAGATGACGTAGCTGAAAATCGTGAGCCCAAAAACGGGGTCGAAGCCGTATGCTTGCTGGATCGGCCCACTGAGGCTGGGGCTGATGGCGCGGCCCATGCTCCAGATCATGTTGTAGAGGCTCGCGGCGGTCGTGCGGCTGGATTCGTCGGCCTCTTCCATCACCATCGTCTGATAAACCGGGCCGGAGAGATTCATCAGTGCCATGCGCATGAAGAAGGACAGGATGGCAAGCGGCAGATTGGGGACGAAGCCCATGAGGATCAGGAAGGGGATGGACAGTCCTTGCGTGGCCACCACCGTCATGGCCTTGCCCCACCGCTCGGCGAGGATGGGCGCAAGGAGGATCGCCACTCCCATCCCCAGCGAGCTCACGGCGTACAGCGTGCCGATGGCGCTGTCGCTCAGCCCGTAGCGGTTGCGGAAGAAGATGTTGAGGAACGGGATCAGCAGGCCCGCGCCCATGGAGATGATGAGCGATGGCAGCAGCAGCCGGGTCATGCTCCCCCGTTGCTCCTTCAACGCGGCAAACGGCGAGATGATCTGGCGTTGGGTGAGGGGCTTGTCGCGCCGCAGCCCCAACATGGGCAAGAGTGTGGCCAGGGTCAGCAGCGTGGTGATGGCCAGCGACCAGCCGTAGGCTTTGGTGGATTGGGCGTTGACCCGGAACAGCCACGCGAAGAAGGCCGGCAGGGCCCCGCTGGCGATGTTGCCCACAAACGAGGACATCGTGCTGATCCCGGCGTTGAAGCTGAACAGGTGCGTCCGTTCGGCAGGGGTGCTGTTTTCCATCAGGAAGGGGGCCGTCGTCGCCCCGAAGAGGCTGGCGCCAATCCCCCGCAGGATGCTGGCCAGGATCAACATCGCCGGCGTTGGGGACAGGAGCATGAGCAGCTGGGCCAGTCCGCTGACTACCCCGCCGAGCAAAAAGGTGGCGCGCCGCCCGATGCGATCGCTGATGTAGCCCGCGTAGAGGACAAAGATCAGCGCGGTGAAGGAGGGCAGGCTGATCAGGAAGCCAAGAAAGCCTTCCTGATGTCCCAGGCTGAGGATGTAAAAATTGAACAGAAGCTGAAACACGCCCTGCCCCATTCCTTGCAACGCCGACACCCACAGATAGCGACGCGCATCAGGGGAAAAGCGCCGGACGTTGGCCAGATAGTCGCGCAATACGGGCATGTTGGGTCCTTGCCAATAGTTTGCTTCGCTAACTATAAGGGCAAGCTGGAATTTGTCAATCTGCTGGCGCTGAGTATAATGAAATCATGATGTTGGCGATACCACCGCAGAGGCCAGATTTGTCGCACACAACGACCCTGGAGCGTGAGCATGATTGAACTGGTGTTTTTGGGAACGGCGGCCTCGGCGCCCTCCATTCAACGCGGACTTCCCTCTCAAATGATCCTCTACAAGGGTGAGCGTTTCCTCGTGGATTGCGGCGAGGGCACGCAGCGCCAGATTCTGCGCAGCGGCCTGGGTTTTCGGCGCCTGGAGCGCGTGTTTCTGACTCACGGCCATCTGGATCACATTTTGGGATTGGGAGGGCTGATCTCCACCTTCGCGCGCTGGGAAGCCGTCGAGCACATCGAAATCTGGGGCGGGCGTTGGACGCTGGAACGGGTCAACGATCTGCTGTTCCGGGTGGTGCTGCGCGGCGCGCGTCCGCCGGTGCCCATTGAAATGGTGGAGGTGCGTCCCGGCGCGCTGCTGGAATGGGAGATGTTGGAAGTCAGCGCCTTTCCGGTGACCCATCGCGGGCCGGGGTGCTTTGGCTACCTGTTCCGTGAGCAATCGCGCCGCCCCTTTCTTCCTGAACGGGCGGAGGCGCTGGGGGTGCCGGCGGGGCCGGAGCGTCGCCGCCTGGTCAACGGCGAGGCGGTGACCCTCGCCGATGGGCGGACGATCCTGCCGGACGAGGTGCTCGGGCCGGAGCGGCCGGGCGTCGCTGTGGCGGTGACCGGGGATGCCGCGCGGGTAGATGATCTCGTGGACGCCGTGTGTGGCGTGGATGTGCTGGTCTGCGAGGCGACCTATCTGCAGCAAGACGTCGAGATGGCCCAGCGTTTTGGGCATTTGCTGGCGGCCCAGGCCGCGTGGCTGGCGCGCGAAGCGGACGTGCGCTTGCTGGTCCTCAGCCATCTTTCGCAGCGGTATCGGGTCGGGCAGATTCTCGACGAGGTGCGCCCGATTTTCCCGGAGGTTGTCGTGGCTCGCGACTTCGATCATTTCCAGATCACGCGGGAGCGGATTGAATTGCGCTACGAAGAGCTGGCGGAGGATGACACCCTCCTGCCGGAATCGGCGGCGACGGGGAATGTGGCGTGAGTCAGGGGCCATTTTTAGAAAACCCGGTCATGACGTTCATGGCTTGACAAAGAGCGGACTTTCCTTGTATAATTTAGGGTGTCAAGATGACTGACATCTCAGAGTTAACGTGTCCCTGCAGTACACCACCGAAGATAAAAATGTGAGTTGTGAGTCGTGATCGCAAGCTGCGACGGCTCGCCGGTCTGGCCGGGGATGGAATCCCCTGCCTGACACGGGCAAACCGCACTGAAGCGCGTTGTTGGGGAACTCGCTTCAGAGAGCTTGACCTGTCAGACCCGGAATTCATTCCGGGGCGGCCTGAGAGCGAACTGAAGTTCGCGGTACGTGCGTCATGCAAGTGATTTTTAGATTCGCTGACTCGCTGACCTCTATTGTCGAAGGAGGTGATAATCACTGGCCTGAACAGGTAAATTTTACTTCCTGACTGGTTTCTCGCGTAGACTCGCCCTGGTGTACATTGTCTTCACATTGTTCTTTAAGGAGGAGTAGTTCCCATGAAACGCAACATTTGGTTGACTTTGTCCCTGGTGGTTATCTTTGGGCTGTTGGTAACTGCCTGCGGTTCCACGGCCACCCCCACCCCGGCCACGAAATTCAAGGTGGCCTACATTTACATCGGCCCGCCCGGCGACCTGGGCTGGACCTATGAACATGACCGGGGCCGCAAGGTGATGGAGCAAGCGCTGGGTGATCAAGTAGAAGTCACCTACATTGAAAGTGTGCCCGAAGGCCCCGACGCTGCGCGCGTCATCCGTCAGTATGCCCAACAGGGCTACAATATGATCTTCGCCACCTCGTTCGGATACATGGACCCCATGCTGGAAGTGGCGCAGGAATTCCCTGATGTTTACTTTGAGCACTGCTCCGGCTACAAGACGGCGGCGAACATGTCCACCTACTTCGGCAAGATCGAGCAGCCGCGTTATCTCTCCGGCATTGTCGGCGGCATGATGACCAAGAGCAACATCATCGGCTACGTGGCCGCCTTCCCCATCCCCGAAGTGATCCGCGGCATCAATGCTTTCACGCTGGGCGTCCGCTCGGTGAACCCACAGGCTGAGGTGCGCGTGGTCTGGACTAACACCTGGTATGACCCGGTGAAAGAGCGCGAGGCGGCGGTGGCGCTGTTGGACCAGGGCGCCGACATCATCGCGCAGCATCAGGACACCACTGAGCCGCAGAAGGCCGCCCAAGAGCGCGGCGCGCTGAGCATCGGCTATGACTCCGACATGCGCGCCTTCGTGGGCGATACCGTGCTCACCAGCCCGATCTGGAACTGGGGAGGCTATTACACCCAGACGGTCAAGGATGCCATCGC
>JAAZNO010000551.1 GCA_012798275.1 Chloroflexota bacterium | reverse complement strand
GCAAGATGGAGCTCGACTTGCTGTACCGGGACGTGCCGCCGACCGAGCCAGACATCACCGACGTCCAGGCGCAGGCCGAAGCGCTGCTCAACCGCCAGGTGACGCTTTCGGCGTTCGACGTGCTCACCGAGCAGACGCTCACCTGGACGCTGGGACGGCAGGAGTTCGTCTCCTGGCTCCGTCTGGTAGCGCGCGCAGATGGGACAGCGGCGGTCGAAGCCGATCCCGCAGCAGTGCCGGACACCCTCAAGGCCCTCGCGGCGCAGCTCGGCGACGGCCGGGGATTCCGCATCGCGGAAGCCGCCCCACAGGTGTGGGACGCCTATATCCAGGGCGGGGGACACGTGACCGCGTATCTCACGCATCCGGAGCGCCTCTACACCGTCCAGGCCGGCGACACGGTCGGACACATCGCCGCCAAACTGGGCATGCCGCCGGGGTTGATCATGGAAGCCAATCAGGGCGTGGATCTCGATCACCTGTGGGTGGGACAGCAGCTCTTCATCCCCTCGCAGGATGTGCTCACGCCCAACCTCCCCGTGTCGTACAAGAAGATCGTCGTGAGCATTCCAGAGCAACGGGTGCGGGCCTACGAGAACGGCGCGCTGCTGTGGGATTGGGCCGTCTCCACGGGGATGGCGGATTCCCCCACCGCGACTGGCGTCTTTCAGATTCTCAGCAAGGAGGAGGAGGCCTACGCCTCGCAGTGGGATTTACGCATGCCCTACTTCCTGGGCGTCTACGTGGCAGGCGGCAACGTGACCAACGGCTTCCACGAATTGCCCATTCTCAAAAACGGGCAACGGCTCTGGGCGGGAAATCTGGGCCGACCGGCCTCTTTCGGATGCATCATCCTCGGCATTCCCGAGGCAGAAACGCTCTACAACTGGGCCGAAATCGGGGTGCCCGTTATCATCCAGTGACAAAGCGCCCTTCACAGCTGGCGGCGCCAGAGATCCAGGCGGGTTTGAAATTCCAGCCGGAAATGCGGGCGCACGGCGGGTAAATCCGCCGCAGCGAGCAGAACATCTACCGCACGGAAGCCCTGAGCCGCGGCCAACGCGCGCAGCGCCGTCAGAGCCAGGGCCAGCGGCGCTTCCGGTTTCAGCCACACGTAAGCGTCGGCCTGAGTGGAATCGGTGAGCTGCTCACAGAGCCCCAGGACGGCCGGGCCGCTTGCCAGGTCCCCCCGCCACACCGCGCGGCGCAGATCGCTCCAACCCGGCAGCTCCAACGCCGGCCATAGCACTTCCCAGCCCTGCGGCCCGCACTGATAACGCCCGATGCGCAACGCCAGCTCGGGAGCGGGCGTCGCCGCCGCCGAAGTGACCGGCGCCAGCTGCGGCAGCGGCCCGGAGGCGTCCGCCTCCAGCTGCAACTCGTGCTGCACACGCCACACGCCAAAGCCCTGCCGCGCGTAAAATCCCTGCGCCTCAGCATCGGGCTGCGTCGTCAGGGCGCGAAGGCCGCGTTCACGCGCCAGCTCCACCCCCGCTTCGAGAAGCGCCCGCCCGATCCCCCGCCCTTGCCAGGCAGCATGGACGTACAAAATCGAAAGGTGCAGCGCAGCGTAATCCCCCGGCTCGCCGGTGAAGTAATACTCCGCCTCACCGACGATCTCATCTCCCCACACCGCCACCAGGATTATCTGGCCGGCTCGCAACAGCGACGCCACATGCACCCGCGCCATCTCGACGCTCATCCAGGGGCCGCCGTTGCGCCAGCGTCCAAACACATCCAGCTGCGCGTAGGGGACGGCGGCCCGTGTTACGGGATCGCGCCAGACGGTCACCGTGCTGCAATGCACCGCGGTGATGCCGGGCACATCGGCCAGGGTAGCGTGTCGAATTTCCAGAGACGTCATGAGGTTCAGAACCGACCGCGCCGCCCTGAGGGCGGCGCGGTAACCTGTCGCGGAGAAGTTCAGTCCTTCAAGTCCCCTTCCAGCGCGATGACGTCGGACATGGCAGGCGCATAATAATCCCGCGCGTATTCCTTGATCATCCGTCGCGTGGAGAACTGAGGCCCGACGGTGCGGATGGCGTCCTTCATCATCGCCACCCATCCCTGCGGAACGTTATCGTTATTGCGTTGATAGAACAGCGGCGCCACCTCATCT
>JAAZNO010000079.1 GCA_012798275.1 Chloroflexota bacterium | reverse complement strand
GGGGCGAACGACACTTTACGTGAGCCGGGGCCTGGGGATGGAAGGCCTGGGTGCTCCGCGCGCGCGGCTTCTGGCCCCGCCGGAGCTGGTGCTGTGGGAGTTGCAGGGACGCTGAACGGCCTGTGTCGCTATTGACCGGCGGGGGCAACTGTGGTAAGATGCGGGTGGGCTTGAGTCGGCCAGGTGATCGCAGGCTGCCGGCGCCCGGCAGCGTGAGGAAAGTCCGGACTCCACAGGGTACGACGCCGGGTAACACCCGGGCGGGGCGACCCGCGGACAGGGCCACAGAGACATACCGCCGACGTCTCGCAAGGGACGGGCAAGGGTGAAAAGGTGGTGTAAGAGACCACCGGCGCGGCGGGCAACCGCTGCGGCCAGGTAACCCCCGTCGGGAGCAAGGCCAAGCAGAGGGGAAGGCCGGCCTCAGGGTCGGTCGGGAGGCGACCCGTCTCCTCCCCAACGGGGCAACCTTCGGGTAGGCTGCTGGAGGTGATGGGTAACCATCATCCTGGAGAGATGATCACCCCCGCGGGGCGAGAGCGCCGCGGCACAGAATCCGGCTTATCGGCTGACTCGGGCCTCCTCTTCGCATCCACGCTTGCCATCCGTTTGTTTTATGGTATAGTTGCCATTCGAGCTCAGACGGGCCTTCCGCCCCCGGCATGGCCGGGAGCAAACCCATGGAAAGGAGGAAAATCCGTCTTGGTCACACGTAGCTATGAGTTAATGTTCATTGTCAGCCCGGAGCTGCCCGAGGAAAATCTGGAGGCGCTCCTCAACCGGGTGCAGACCTATCTGCACGAAGCCGGAGCCACAGTTTTAGAATTCCGGAATTGGGGCACTCGCCGCCTGGCTTACGCCATCAAAGGCTTCCGCGAAGGGCGTTATTACCTCACCCGCTTCAACATGTCCACTGACGCCGTCAAGGATTTCGAGCGCCGTCTGTTGCTGCTCGAAGGGGTCCTGCGGGAGCTGCTCATCCTGGTCGAGGACGTTCCTGCAAGTGAGCCTGAAGGAGTCATGCCGGAGTTTGAGGTGGCCGCAGCAGAGGAGGCGTCGGAGCCCGCGGCTGAGTTCCCCGGGTTTGCGGAGGACATGCCGGCAGAGTTTGACGAGGCGTTCTAGCGGCTATCAGGACGAGACCTTATTTGGCGAAAGGGCCTGGCAATGGCGCGTGGATTGAACAAGGTGCTGATCATTGGTCATCTGGGGCAAGACCCGGAGATGCGATTTACCGCCAATGGCCGGCCGGTGGCAGCATTCAATGTGGCAACCTCGCGGCGTTGGACCGACAACGAGGGCGAGCGGCAGGAAGAGACTGAGTGGTTTCACGTCGTCGCCTGGGGCGGGCTGGCCGAACTGTGTAAGAAACGGCTGCACAAGGGCTCTCAGGTCTATGTGGAGGGTCGCTTACAAACCCGTTCCTGGGAAGGCCAGGAGGGACAGCGTTTCTATCGCACCGAGCTGGTGGCCCAGGAGATGGTTTTCCTCGACAGCTTCGAGGAGCCGGTAGAGCCCGATGAGGAACGCGAGGCACTTGACGACGGCGAGGAGTTACTTCCCACCGTCTCCTAGTCTGATTTTCAAACCAACCCATTATCTCTTGTAGAGGAGCAAGCACTGTGAGTACGGAGCGAAGGAATTCCCCCCGCCGGCAGAAATTCCCGGCGCGGCGTAGAATGTGTCAGTATTGTATGGATGAGGTCAGCGAAATTGACTACAAGGATGTAGATCGGTTACGCCGTTTCATCAATGAGCGTGGCAAGATTCGCCCGCGCCGGCAGACCGGGGTGTGCGCCAAGCATCAACGCCGGTTGGCGGTCGCCATCAAGCGTGCGCGGCACATGGCGCTCCTGCCGTTTGTGACAGAAATGCGGCATCACTAAACGGGGGGCTGAGCATCACGGGCATAGGGATTCCTATGCCCTTTGTTTATACCCTGTGAGGAGCGAGTGGAATGGCAAAAGAACAACAACATCCCCAGAAGGCGCCCAATCGCAAGCAACTGGCCACGCGCAAACGCGATGAAAAGGCGCAGCGTATTATCACGTGGATCGCCATCGGCGTTGGCGTGGTGATTCTGTCTGTGCTTGGGTATGGCGTGGTCAGCGAGCTGTTTATCAAGGCCAATGCGCCGGTCGCCCGGGTGGATGGGGAGCCCATCAAGACCAAAGATTATCAGGCACGGGTGCGTTTCGAGCGTTTGAGTACAAAAAATCAGATTCTGCAATACGAAAACTATCTGACGCAGTATGACATGACCGATGAATTCATGCAGACGCTGGCGACGCAACTGCAACAGCAGAAGCAGCAGCTGGAGCTGCAACTGGCGCCGGGATCGGTGGCGATTTTTGGCAGCAGCGTGCTCGATAAAATGGTCGAGGAGCGCCTCGTGAGCAAAGAGGCGGCCCGCTTGGGGATTACCGTCACTCAAGAGGAAGTGGACCGGCAGATCGAGAGCCTGTTCGGCTATGACCGCGACGCTGTGGCGGCGACGACCGCTCCTCTCACCCCGACCACGACGACTGTCACGAATACGACGACTGTCACGAATACGGCGGCCGTCACGAACACGGAGACGCCGATGACGCGGGCGGAGTTCGAGACTTATTACGAGCAGTTCAAAAGCGTGTATCTGCGTCCGAGCGGCCTTTCCGAAGAGGCATTTCGCCAGAGCGTAGAGATCGAATTGCTGCGTCCCAAAGTGGTGGAGGCGCTGACGCAGGACATCGAGACCAAGGCCAATCAGGCGCAAGTGACGGTGCTGGTCACTGGCACTTTGGAAGCCGCGCTGGCTTTGCAAGAACGCTTGAACGCCGGTGAGTCGGTTGATGCGTTGGTGGAAGAGCTCAACAACAGTGAGACCGGCGG
Source organism: Chloroflexota bacterium (assembly GCA_012798275.1). Taxonomy (GTDB): domain Bacteria; phylum Chloroflexota; class Anaerolineae; order B4-G1; family SLSP01; genus JAAZNO01. Next base: position 4,327 of record JAAZNO010000079.1, on the reverse strand, counting down.
CGGGTGGGCCGCGGATTTGGGCTGGGTGCAACCGGGACGGTTGACGACGGATTTCAGCGCTGACGTGGACACCGCGGCCTTTGAGATCCCTGTGGGAACGGCTTCTGATCCCATCACCAGGGACGAGACGGAGTACTACGTGGTGTTCGTGCGTGCGCGTGAGGTGCGCGATCTGGATGAGGCGACGTTGAGCGCCGCACGGGAGCAACGCTTCAGCGAGTGGCTGGCAGAGCAGAAGCAGAGCCGTGTCGAATACCTGGATTACACCAAAGTCACTCCAGACACGCCATAGTAGCTCTACAGCCTCTCCTGGATGTTAGATGCTTTGTCTCTCGACGCAAGGGAAATAGATGGAAATCAACATCCGTAAAGCAACTGCCGAAGATTATAGTTCCCTATGTGAGCTGTTTGATGAAGTAGATGCTTTACATCGTGACAATCTTCCCTACTTTTTTCAGAAACCTAATGGCGCTGTTCGAGAACAAGATTACTATTGTGGATTGATTGCCGATGAAAATGTTGGCCTATTTGTTGCGGACATAGGTGAGGCACTTGTCGGCTTTGTTCATGTAGTTGTTAAGGATACTCCGCCCATTCCTATTTTTGTCTCTCGACGCTACGCGATTGTTGACAGTATCGGCGTGAAGTCAGGGTTTCGAAATCGCGGAATTGGGCGGATGCTTATGGGCACCGTGTACGAGTGGGCCTTGACAAAAGGTGCGTCCTCTCTCGAGTTGAACGTTTATGAGTTCAACAAGGCTGCAATTGCCTTTTACGAAAAGCTCGGCTACGAGACCCTTAGTCGCAAAATGAGTAAGGCGCTGGTAACCGTTCAGCCCGGCGCCAGGTAGCGAGACGGCGATGGATGGACCTTTGTAATCTGTAGCTTTTGCCCCTCCCCCTGCCCCCTTCCCAACGGAGTATGCGCCGTTGGGAAGGGGAGAAAAAGTTGATTCTCAATTTACAGCGGTCGCCAGAAAATCTTGGTTTTTTAGTCAAGAGCTGAACAGTTACAGGCGCTGAACAGCGGATGAAGTGGATGGCTAACCAGCAGACGGAAAGGGCTCTCGCGCCAGCATGAGATACATTCTCAAGAGCTGCCTGGCGCGCGCTGCAATGGGCGGCTGAGTTTGCACGGTAGATGGCGAGACACCAGAGGGGCTCCCAAAAGAGCCCCTCTGGCATTATGTTGGAAATTGCCTCACAGATTCACACGAAAGAACACACTCGCCACAGTGTAGACCCGTGACTGGAGGAGAATCTACTCACGGCTCACTTCTCACTGTTCGCGGCCGCACCCGGCCGGCGCCGGCGGCGTCCGCCTATGCTAGACGTAGCGCTCGACCGCAATCACGTTGCGAATTTGCGCCAGCTTGTTGATCACCCGATTCAGTTTGGCCAGGTTGGGGATTTCCAGCGTGATGAAGATCGGCAGGACGTTGTAGCGGTCGCGTTTGCCCGTGTTGACCTTGAGCATATTCAGGTCTTCGCTGGTGATGACGGTCGAAATGTCGTGCAGCAGACGCGAACGGTCGTAGGCGGTGATGCGAATTTGTACCGGAAAGGCACTCTCTTTTTCCACGCCCCATTCCAGCTCGATGAGCCGCTCGCGCTCCTCACGTTCCAATCGTGAGACGTTGGGACAATCGCGACGGTGAATGGTCACCCCGTGCCCCCGGGTGACGTAGCCGATCACTTCCTCCCCCGGCAGGGGGTTGCAACAGCGGGCAATGCGGGTGAAGAGTTCCCCCGCGCCGTGAATGTTCATCGGCGCTTCAATCTGGGGGCGGGTGGGCGGCTCCTGTTCCTCGACCTCGGGGGCTTCAAGGATGGGCTGTTCCTGCTGCTGCAGGTATTCTTCGATGCGATTGAGGATGCGCTCGTTGCTGATGTCGCCGGTGCCGACCGCTACGAGAAAGTCCTCGAGGCGCTGATAGTGCTTGCTGAACAGCGCGGCGATGTCCTCGAGCGTGAGCTCCAATCCCAGCCGGCGAATTTCCTGCTCGATGAGGATACGCCCGCGCGTGATGTTTTCCTCACGGCTCTGCTGGCGGAACCATTGGCGGATTTTTTGGCGCGCCCGGGGGCTTTGGGTGTACCCGAGTTCCTCGCTGAGCCAATCGCGGTTGGGGGTGCTCGCCCGCGAGGTGAGGATTTCCACCTCGTCGCCGGTCTGCAATTGATAATTGAGCGGCACCCAACGGCCGTTGACGCGGGCCCCCCGACAGTGATTGCCGACATCGGTGTGCACGTGATAGGCGAAGTCTATCGGCGTCGCCTTCAGCGGCAGATCAATCACTTTCCCCTTGGGCGTGAAAACGTACACGCGCTCCTCGAAGAGATCCGCCTGCATCTCCTCCAGCATCGCCTTGGCGTCTTCGGCGTCGTGAGTGACTTCCTGGATATTCTGCCGCAGCTGGTTGATGTATTCCCGCATTTGCGGGCTGATGCGCACCCCCGATTCTTTGTACAGCCAGTGCGCGGTGGCGATACCGCGTTCGGCTGTTTCGTCCATCTCGCGCGTGCGAATCTGCACTTCCAGCGTTTTGTTGTTGCCGACCCTGACCGCGGTATGCAGGCTCTGATAGCCGTTGGACTTCGGTTTGGCGATGTAGTCGTCGAATTCGCTCTCGATAGGAATCCACAGCCCGTGCACAATGCCCAGGGCCTGATAGCATTCCGGCACGGTCGCGACGATCACCCGAATCCCCTCGGTGTCGTAAATCTGCGAGAAGGGCACGTTCTTCCGCCGCATCTTGCGATGGATGCTGTAGATGTGTTTGGGACGGCCTTTGATGTCGGCAGAGATGCCTTGGGCCGCCAGAGCGTCCCGCAATTGTCGGATGTGCTGCTGGACCTCCGCCTCGCGTTCTTCGCGTCGCGCTTCGAGCAGCTGCACCAGGTGCTGATACAGCTCCGGATTGAGATAGCGGAAGGCGCGATCTTCGAGCTCGGCCTTCCAGGTCCAGATGCCGATGCGATTGGCCAGCGGCACGAAGATCTGCATGGTCTCGCGGGCGATGCGCCGTTGCCGTTCGGGGTCAGCCTGGAGCCCGTCGAGCGTGCGCATGTTATGGAGCCGATCCGCCAGCTTGATAAAGATCACGCCCAAGTCGTTTTCAGCCATGATGATAAACATCTTGCGCAGGCTTTCCAGCTCTTGGGCGTCCCGATGCCGCTCGCTATCGCTGCTGGCGTGGGCCTCGATGCGATCGAGCTTGGTCACCCCCTCCACAAACGTCAGCACCTCTTTGCCGAATTCCTGCAGCAGTTGCTCGCGCAGGGAGTCCGGCGAGCGCTGCCGGGTGTCCTCCAGCACATCGTGGAGCAGCCCCGCCGTGATCATGGCGAGGTTGTAGCCGCCTTCGGCCAGGAGGTAGGCGACGTGGAGCGGATGTTGGAGGTAAGGTTCGCCGGAGTCACGGAATTGGCCGCGATGGATTTCTTCCGCAATCTCGTAGGCGCGTTGAAGTGTCTGTCGCGCCTGGACATCGTCGGCGGGCAGAAAGGCCAGAATATCCTCGAGGGTCAGCGTGCGCTGTTCATCCATGTTCGGTGCCTGCATGTCGGAGTTGCCCGCATGATAATGCTTCTGAAAGGGTTGTCAAACAAGATGCATTTGCTTCCCTGCTGCTCTTGTGGTATAGTAACGCCAGGTCTTTGTTGGAGGGGGTTCATCCATGTTAAAAACACATTCTTGCGGGGAGCTGCGCCCCGAACACGCAGGACAGGAAGTCACGCTGGCGGGTTGGGCTCACCGCTGCCGCAATCACGGAGGGCTGGTCTTCATCGTCTTGCGCGACCGCGCCGGCCTGACGCAGGTCGTCACCAGCCCGGAGACGGCGCCAGCAGCGCATGAAATCGCGGCGACGGTGCGAGGCGAATATGTGATCCAGGTGCGGGGAGTGGTGCGCCTGCGTCCTGTCGAACAGGTGAACCCCGAATGGCCTACCGGTGCTATTGAGGTAGAAGCGCGCGAGGTTCGCATCCTCAACACGGCTCAGACGCCGCCCTTCTACATCTACGAAGAGTCCGCCGTGGACGAGAGCTTGCGCCTGCGGTACCGTTATCTCGACTTGCGCCGTGCGCGGATGCAGCGCAACATGCTCCTGCGACATCGCACCGTCAAATTCATCCGCGATTTCATGGACGCGCATGGCTTCCTGGAGATCGAGACGCCGTTTCTCTTCAAATCTACCCCCGAAGGGGCGCGGGATTACCTCGTCCCGAGCCGCGTGCATCCGGGTAAGTTCTACGCCCTGCCGCAATCGCCGCAGCAGCTCAAGCAGCTGCTCATGGTGGCAGGCTATGAGCGCTATTTCCAGAT
>JAAZNO010000550.1 GCA_012798275.1 Chloroflexota bacterium | reverse complement strand
GTCTTTTTCTCCAGCCACATTCTGGCGGATGTGGAACGCATCTGCGACACCGTCGCCATCATTCACCAGGGCCGGCTGCTGTTAGTGGAAGCGCGGGAGGCGCTGCTCCAGCGGTACGCGCTCAACACCGCGCTGTTGGAGTTCGATCCCGCTGGCGGTCCGATCCCTGAGAAGCTGCTAGAGGGGCTGCGCGCCTTTCCCTGGGTGGAAGGGGCGACCGCAGACCTCCAGGGCGTGCGGGTGGTGGTGCGTGATGTGGACACGGCCAAACGCGCGCTGTTGCCTTACGTCGTGGGGCAAGGGGCGCTCCTCAGCCGCTACGAGTGGGTGCGCCCCACCCTGGAGGAAATCTTCCTTCAGGTCAGCGCGTGACGTCTGAGGTGTCATGCCCCCTGTGACAGGAGTACAGGATGATTCTCGCCTACACCCTTGCGATCCTCTTGATGTTTGGCCTGCCGGTGATTGCGGCGGTTGTGTTGCGACGCCGGGCGGCTGCGCCCTGGTTCCTTTTTCTCGTCGGCGCGGCGACTTTCGCCGGCTCGCAAGCGGTGCATTTGCCGCTGAACGCCGGCCTGACACGACTTGGCTGGTTGCCGCGAGAGACTTTCGACCCGGCATTTCCTCTCTGGCGGACGGCGTTGCTGCTGGGAGTAACGGCGGCGTTGTGCGAGGAATCCGCGCGGGCGTTGGGGTACGCGCTGTTGCGGCGCTGGCGCTCCCTCGAACACGGCCTGTTGCTCGGCCTGGGACACGGCGGCTGTGAAGCGCTGCTGACTGGCGTCCTGACGGCGGCTACCCTGAGCTCGCTGGCGGCGTTGCGCGGCGTGGATCTGCAGACGCTGGCGCTCTCCCCGGCGCAGCTCGTCGCTCTGAGCGCGCAGCTGCAGGTCTTCGAGCAGAGTCCGCTCGCCGCCGCGCTGCCCTTGTTGGAGCGGATCCTGGCCCTGGCCCTGCACCTGGTCTTTTCGGCGCTCGTGTGGCGGGCGTTCGTGGACCGCAAGGTCGTTTTTTACCTCGCGGCGGTGGCCTATCACATGGCGACCAACGCCCTCCTCGTCATGATTGCCGGTTATACCGACAGCCTGGCCTGGACTTACGGGGCGCTGGTGGCGGGGCTCCTGCCGGGGCTGTTCTGGCTGACGCGCCTGTGGCAGCGGGAACGCTCGCCGGTCGCGCGTCCCGTCGCTCCGTGGAAGGTGGAGGCGGCGGCTTTCCTGGCGGCGACGCGCAAGGAGCTGCTGCAACAATGGCGCACCCGGCGCGTCCTGATCGTGCTGGCGGTGTTTGTCCTGTTTGGCCTGTTCTCGCCGCTGCTGGCATATTTCACGCCGCAGCTGCTGCGCAGCATCGCCGGCGCGGAGATGTTCGCGGAGCTGATCCCGACCCCGACGGCGGTGGACGCCATCGGCCAATATCTCAAAAATCTCTCCCAGTTTGGATTCATCATCGCCATTTTGCTGGGGATGGGCGCCGTGGCCGGTGAGCGGGAACGCGGGACGGCGGCCCTGGTGCTGAGCAAGCCGTTGCCGCGCTGGGCCTTCATCCTGAGCAAATTCACCGCGCAGACGGTGGTGTACGCGGGTGGATTTCTGGTGGCGGGCCTGGGGGCCTACTTCTACACGGTGGTGCTCTTTGGCGCGCTGGATTTTGGGCTGTTCATGGCGATCAATGCGCTGTTGTTCCTCTGGCTGATGGTGTTTGTGGCGGTGGCGTTGCTGGGGAGCGTCCTGGGAATGAGTACGGGCGCCGCGGCGGGAATTGGGTTTGGCGGCGCGGCGGCGCTGTTGCTTGCCGGAAGCCTGCCGCGCGTCGGGCCGCTGTTGCCGGGGGGATTGTTCTCCTGGGCGGGACAGCTCGGCGCGCTGGGCGAGACGCCCGTGCCATCGAATGCGGGCGCCGTGGCGGCTGCCGTGGCGTTGATCCTGCTCTGCGTGCTGGGAGCCCTGGCGGCCTT
>JAAZNO010000549.1 GCA_012798275.1 Chloroflexota bacterium | reverse complement strand
GCAAAAGCTACAGCTCACAAAGGTTCATCCATCGCCGTCGAGCTACCTGACGCCAGGCTGAACAATGACCGCACATTTTCATTCTTGGATGATGTGCACCAGCACCTGGCGTCTCCCTCGAAAATGGCCCCGAATGAACACGAATTTCACGAATCAGATGAGAAATTCCTGGCCCCCGGGGCTGCTACGTCCTCCAACACCGCGCTTCAGCGCGGTTGGCTCGTGTCGAACCGGTGAGCCGTCGCCGTCGTTGCTCACGCCTCACATTTTCATTCTTGAATGATGTGCGCCAGCACCTGGCGTCTCCATTGAAAATAGAGAGCCGTGAATTGAGAGCCATCGCAATATTTGCTTACTATTGCCATTCACAACTCACATTATTTTTCTTGCCAGGTGTCCACCCCAGCCCATGGCGTCTCCTTCATGTTAACAGGCGACTTTCATTGTAGTGAGAAAACAGAAAATGGAAAGCGCAAGTCGCCGCCTCCGGCGGCTTGCCTGAAGGAAGGGGGATGCTATAATACGAGTCGCGCCCCTGTAGTTCAAGCGGATAGAACAAGGGTTTCCTAAACCCTGTGTTCCAGGTTCGAGTCCTGGCAGGGGTACTGACGTCCAGGCTAAACTTATCCCTGGCAGCTACCTGAATAAGGAGGCCTCTACTCCAGAGATTCCAGCTCGTAGCGAGCCACAGCACCGTTCCCTAAACGCCTTGAAAAACGCAAGGCCTTTGCGGCAAAATCATGCATGATCCACACAGGGCTTTTCAGAAAAAGGCAGGTGAAATGATGGAGACCAACGGAATCAAAAGCGTGGCGGTGTTGACCAGTGGCGGGGATGCGCAAGGCATGAATGCCGCCGTGCGGGCCATCGTGCGCACCGCGCTGTACCGGGGCCTGGATGCCTACGCGATCTACGAGGGCTATCAGGGCCTGGTCGAAGGCGGGACTTTCATCCGCAAAATGGATTGGGACGCAGTGGGGGGAATTCAACATCGCGGCGGGACCATCATCGGCTCGGCGCGTTCCGCTGAGTTCCGCACCCGCGAGGGACGGCTCAAGGCCGCGTACAATCTGGCGACCCACAACATCAACGCCCTGGTCGTGATCGGCGGCGACGGCAGCCTGACTGGCGCCAACATCTTCCGCCAGGAATGGCCCTCCTTGCTCGCCGAGCTGGTCGAACAACAGCGCCTCCCTCCAGAGACGGCGCAAGCCTGCTCACACCTGGCGATCGTCGGCCTGGTGGGCTCGATAGACAACGACATGGCGGGCACCGATATGACCATCGGCGCCGATTCTGCGCTGCACCGCATCACCGAAGCCGTGGACGCCATCAGCAGCACCGCTTCCAGCCACCAGCGCGCCTTCGTCATCGAGGTCATGGGACGCAACTGCGGCTATCTGGCCATGATGAGCGCCATTGCCACCGGCGCCGATTGGTTCCTGATCCCGGAGTATCCTCCAGATGTGGAGGATTGGGGAGCGCAGCTCGTGGAAGTCCTCAAGGCGGGCCGACGCGCCGGGAACCGCGAAAGCCTGGTCATCCTCGCGGAAGGCGCCCGGGACCGCGCCGGGAATCCCATCACCTCCCAGCAGATCAAGACGGTCATCGAAGAGGGATTGGGAGAGGAAACGCGCATCACCATCCTGGGACACGTGCAACGCGGGGGAGCGCCCAGCGCCTTCGACCGTTATTTCCCCACCCTGCTGGGCTACACGGCCATCGAAGAGCTGCTCAGCGCGCCGCCCGACCGCGAGCCGCAAATCCTGGGCATCCGCGAAAACCGGGTCACCCCGGCGCCGTTGATGGCATGCGTGGAAAAGACCCAGGCGGTCGCCGCGGCCATCGCGGCTCATGACTACGAACACGCCATGGAGTTGCGCGGCGGCAGCTTTCGGGAGTCGTACCACACCGCCCTCACCCTGATGCGCGCCACGCCCCACGAGCCTGAGCCCGGCCAGAGGCGACTGCGGCTTGCCGTGCTCAACTGCGGCGCGCCGGCGGCCGGCATGAACACCGCCGTTCGCGCCGCGGTCAGATTGGGGACCGATAAGGGGCACATCATGCTGGGGGTCAGAAATGGCTTTCCGGGCCTGGCCAACGGCCAGGTCCAGGAGATGGGGTGGATGAGCGTCGCCGGGTGGGCCACGCGCGGCGGCTCCGAACTGGGCACCGACCGCGATCTCCCCACCAAGGCCGATCTGTACCGCATCGCACGCACGATCGAGGAGCACAAAATTGAGGGGCTGTTGATGATCGGCGGGTGGGCCGGCTACGAGGGCGCCTACCAGATGGTGCAAGAGCGCCCCAATTACCCTGTCTTCAACATCCCCATGATCTGCCTGCCGGCCGCCATTGACAACAACCTGCCCGGCTCCGACCTGAGTGTGGGCGCCGATACGGCCTTGAACAACATCGTCGAGGCCGTGGACAAGATCAAGCAATACGCTGTGGCTTCCGAGCGCTGCTACGTGGTGGAAGTGATGGGCCGCTACTGCGGATATCTGGCGCTGATGAGCGGGTTGGCGACCGGCGCCGAGCGGGTCTACATTCACGAGGAGGGGATCACCCTGGCGGATTTGCTGACCGACCTGGAAATGCTCAAGGAAGGTTTCCGACGGGGCAAGCGGCTAGGGCTGGTCATTCGCAACGAAAACGCCAATCCCTCCTACACCACCGATGTGATCTGCGCTCTCTTCGGTGAAGAAGGCCGCGATGTGTTCGACGTGCGCCAGAACATCCTGGGACATCTCCAGCAGGGCGGCGATCCTACGCCCTTTGATCGCATCCAGGCCACCCGGCTGGCCGCGCGCTGCCTCGAATTCCTGATTCAGGAGGCCGAGAAATCCGAGCCGGCCGGGGTCTTCATCGGCCTGCAGGGGGGCAAGGTAACCTTCACGGAGCTGCAGGATTTGCCCCGCCTGGCGGATGCGACGCTCCAGCGTCCCAAGACGCAGAAGTGGCTGGATCTCCGCCCCATCGCCAAGATCATGTCCCTGCCGGGACTGTAGCTTTTCAGCCCGTGCCAACAGCCTGGCCCTGCGACCGTGACGGTGCGCAGGGCCAGGGCTTTTCAGGCAGACCTCTCAACGCGGCTGTCTCAAGCGAGCTCCTCAACCTGCTCAAACTGGCTGTTGTAGAGCTCCGCGTAGAAGCCGTTCCGCGCCAGCAGCTTCCCGTG
>JAAZNO010000078.1 GCA_012798275.1 Chloroflexota bacterium | reverse complement strand
GAGTGAGACGCGGATCAGCGGCGTGGGATTTTTGCATTTTCACCACAACCGCGTGTTGCGCCGGCTCTCCCTCGAAGGTTGTAAGCGCGTGACCTCCGAGACGGTGGTGCACCTTCTGAACCTGGAGGCGCTGGAAGTCCTACATCTGGGCTGGACCGCAATGGGGGACGAGGCCCTGGAGCACCTCAAGGCTTTGCCAAATCTGCGGGAGCTGAATGTGTCGGGTTGCACTCGATTGACCGGCGACAAGCTTGACGAGCTGCGGGGGCGTGGCATTCGCGTTTTCTCCGGGGAGCCGCCGGTGATTTTGGGAGGGGCCTGATCTATGAACGACGCCGCTCGCCAGGCGTTGGTGCAGCTGGTCGCGCAGGAGGGTCGCAGTGCGTATGAGAATCCCCGCCGCTGCGACGCCCTGTTGCGCGATCTGGCCCCAGAGCACAAGCGGGAGATCTTTGTGTTGGTGAGCGCCCTGGAGCAGGGGGTGGCCAATGACTTGCTGGCGCTGCAGGGACAGGTGCCGACGGGGGTGTTGCTCGCGCAGGTGACGGCGAAGCTTCAATCAGCGCTGGCCTTGACTGACGAGGCGGCGCGCTGGGCGGTGGAGTCGTGGGCGCTGGCGCTGGGAGTGCTGGCCGGCGGCGCCAATGCCATGGACGCTTCCGCGCTGGCTGTGAGCATCAAATTGCAGGCCACGTTGGCCGGGCATCAGGCCGAGGTGACCGCGCTGGCGTTCAGCCCGAATGGCCAGCGGTTGGCCTCCGCCGGGATGGACGGCCTCGCCGTGATCTGGAATGTCCCGGATGGACAGGCGCTGTTCCGCTGCAGCGAGGACCTGGGGGTGTTGAGCAGTGTGGCCTTCAGCCCCGATGGGAGCCTCGTGGCGCTCGGCGGCGCGGACGCCGAGATCGCGCTCTGGCAGCCGGAAACCGAGGGCCGGCTGCGCCGGTTGCGCGGGCACAGCGGCGAGGTGACGGGGGTGACGTTCACGCCGGATGGCAAGACGCTCATCTCCGCCAGCCGCGACGGCACGTTGCGCTGGTGGGACGTGGAAAGCCACACCGAGCGCTTGCGCGTGTCGGCGCATCCCGACGGCGTCCAGGGGCTGGCGCTCAGCCCCAACGGGCAGCGTCTGGCCTCGGCGGGCGGCTGGGACCGCAGCGTCAAAGTGTGGGATGCGGTCGGCGGGCAGGAATTGCACAAGCTCATGGGACACACTTCCCAGGTCACTTCCGTGGCCTTCGGGCCCGATAACGTGCTGGTAGCTTCGGGGGGCTGGGATGAGAAGGTGTTGCTGTGGGAGCCGCAACGGCAGCAGCAACCGCGCGTGTTGACCGAGAAGGACGGCCTCATGGGGTTGATTTTCGCGGTGGCGCTCAGCCCGGACGCGCGAGTGTTGATCTCGGGCAGCTGGGACGCGCTGTTGCGCGTGTGGGACGTGGCGCAAGGACAGCTGCTGCGCAAGTTGGGACAGCACAATGGCATGGTGTTGAGTATCGCTTGCAGCGCGGACGGCATGGCGTTGGCCTCCGGCGATGCCGAGGGCAAAATCTTGCTGTGGAAAATGAGGTAGGACTGGTTGCTGGTTGCTGGCCCCCTTACTTTTGCCGGGGCCGCTCATTCATGATGTCAGGAGTGGAAGAGCATGGGTGAAATCTTCAAGCCTGGGGATGTGGTGCTGACGGAGACATCGCAATTGCCCTGCAAGGTGGAGCTCTTTTTGGGCGGCGGCGGGCAGGGGGAAGTTTACAAGGCCGATTTGGGCGGCAAAAAAGTGGCGCTCAAGTGGTATTTCCCCAGTCAAGCGACGCCGCAACAGCGCGCGGCTCTGGAGACGTTGGTGAAGATGGGAGCTCCCAACGACAAATTCCTGTGGCCTCTGGATCTCACCCTCGCCGAGAATGTGCCCGGCTTTGGGTATTACATGTCGTTGCGGGACCCGCGCTTCAAGGGCATTGTGGATTTGATGAAGCGCCGCATCGAGCCGACGTTCCGCGCGCTGGCCAAAGCCGGCTTCATTCTGGCAGATAGCTACCTGCAGCTCCATGCCAAAGGGCTGTGCTATCGCGACATCTCGTTCGGCAACGTCTTTTTCGATCCCGATACCGGCGACGCTCTCATCTGCGACAATGACAACGTCGCCGTAGACAAACGCCAGCAGGTGGGGGTGTTGGGGACGCCGCGCTTCATGGCGCCCGAAGTGGTGCGCGGCGAGGCCCTGCCCAGCACCCAGACAGACCTGTACTCGCTGGCAGTGCTGCTCTTTTACATGCTCATGGTGCATCATCCGTTGGAGGGGAAGCGCGAGACGACGATCAAGTGCCTGGACCTGCCCGCGATGAACCAGCTCTACGGCACTGATCCGCTCTTCATCTTCGATCCCAACGACGACTCCAACCGTCCCCTGCCCGGTTACCATGACAATGCGCTGGCTTTCTGGCCGATTTATCCCCAATTCTTGCGCGAGCTGTTCACCCGGGCCTTCACGGTCGGGTTGAAAGACCCGCAGGCGCGCGTGCGCGAGAGCGAGTGGCGCGGGGCCATGACCCAACTGCAAGACGCTATCTTTTATTGCGCTCAGTGCGGCGCGGAGAATTTTTACGATGGGGACGCGCTTCGGACGGCGGGAAAGTTGTTGCCGTGTTGGAATTGCGGCAGCGAGCTGCTCTTGCCGCCGCGCATCCGCATCGGCAAGCAGCTGATCATGCTCAATCATGATACGCAGCTCTTCCCGCATCACGTGGATGACAGCCGGCTCTATGATTTCAGCGCGCCCATCGCCGCGATCGTCCGGAATCCCCAGAACCCCAACATTTGGGGTCTCAAGAACCTCTCGGCGGAGAAGTGGGTCATCACGCGCCAGGATGCGAGCACGCAGGACGTGGAGCCGGGCCGCAGTGTGACCTTGCAGGCGGGAATCCGTATCAACTTCGGCGCGAAAGAAGGCGAAATCCGCGGCTGATAGACTACGGGTAAAGAAACAAATCTAGCCTTAGAGAGGCCGCCAGGGACGCCGGGTTTTAACGGCTGTTCGTGTCCCCGGTGCCGGGGCGTTGAAAACTGTGTGGGCGCCGTCGTGGCGCGCGAGGGTGTTTTTCAGCAGGGTATCCATCTTCACCGAAAATGAGATAGAACTATGAACCGTACACGTTGGATTTTTGCAGGCATCATTGTCGCCGCCCTGGTGATTGTGGGGGTGGCGTTGGCCGTCCGCGCGCTGAACGCGCCGGAAACCGGCGCGGGGGCGAGCGAGCCGGCGCCCATCATGGTGGACCGTCCGGCCTCGCTGACGGTGCGCGTGCTCACGTCGCTGCCGGTGGAGCCGTGGGTGCGCAGCGCCACCGAAGCCTATAACGCCACACAACCCACGCAAGACGGCATTCCCGTTCGCGTTGAGGTGATCGCCATGGATGGCCTCACCGCCCTGGGGCGCTGGGATCGCAACGAGTTTGGCGCCCTGGAGGCCGGCGTGCGCCGCGAGGACCTCGCTCCCGCCGACCTGGCCGCGCTCAGCGACTTCCCCACGGTATGGATTCCGGAGAGCCGCTATCTGGTGGAGCTCGCCAACGCCGCCTACAAGGGGCGCCTGGGGCAGGATGTCTTCCTCACCGACGGCGAGTATCGCGCGCGTCCCATCGCCACCAGTTTGTTTACCTGGGGCATTTACGAGACCCGCGCGCAGGTACTCCAGAGCCACTTCGGGGAGATCAGCTGGCAGACCATCCATGACGCCGCCGTCGCCCCCGGCGGGTGGCCAGAGCTCGGCGGCGATCCGGCGTGGGGCTACTTCAAACTTGTGGTGCCCAATCCCAACAAGAATGTCGGTGGCTTGCACGCGATGATCGCGGCGGCAGGCGAGTATTTCGGGCGCACGGACATCACCGTTGAGGACGTCACCAACCCGCAGTTCCAGCGCTGGCTGAAGGAGCTGATGGGGTCGGTGACCGATTTCAGCAGCGCGAGCGCCTACACCGCCGAAGACTTCGCGCTTTTCGGCTACAGCGTGGGCGATGGGGGCCAGCTGCTGGAGAGCGACCTGCTGCAGAACATGCAGGGCATCCTCACCCGCTGGGAAGACCCGCTGAACCTGTACTATCCGCGCTACGTCACCTGGTTCGACTTCCCCTACTCGATCTGGGTGGGGCAGGAGACGACGGCGCTGGAAAAGAACGCGGCGCTCGCCTTTCAGCGTTACTTGCTCAGCGACGCGCAACAGCAGGCGGCGCTGAGCTACGGCCTGCGTCCCGCCAATCCCAGCGTGCCGCTGGATGCCACAGCGGACAGTCTGTTCGTCAAATGGCAGGCTCGCGGCGTCGAGTCGGTCGTGCCCCGCGCTGACGCCATGCGCAACCCCGATCGCGAAGTGCTTCTCGCCCTCTTGCGCTGGTTCGAGTTGAACGTGGCGGATTGACATGAACACGCCATCCCGATCCCCACTGGATTTGCCTGCCGCGCCGCGCAAGTCACAACCGCAGCTGCCCTGGCGTTTGATCCTCGGCGCGCTGATGTTGCTGTGCGCGTGCGGCGTTCTCGCCCTGGTGGTGTGGCGCGGCCTCGACCG
>JAAZNO010000548.1 GCA_012798275.1 Chloroflexota bacterium | reverse complement strand
TGGAGGCGGAGGATGCCGGCTGATTTTGGCGAAGCGTTGAGTGAACGCGAGCTGGAAATCGTCTCGCTGGTGGCGCAAGGACTGACCAACCGGGAAATCGCCGCGCGGGTGTTTCTCAGCCCCAACACCGTCAAGGTGCACCTGCGCAACATCTTCACCAAGACGGGGGTGGCTTCGCGCACCGAGCTCACGATGCTGGCGGTGAAGGAGGGGTGGGTCGCCGTTGTCACGGTCACGCAGGAAGAAGGCGGCGTCCCGCAGCTCAAACCGCCGCCGCCCGAAGCGCCGTCCCCCGAACCGGAGGAGACGGTTTCCCTCACCGAGACCCCCGCGACGCTGCCGTCGCCGGCTCCGGCGCCCTGGCCCCGGGAACGCTGGATCGGGCTGGCAGTGGGAGTGGCGTTGATGCTGCTTGTCTTGTGGCTGCCGCAACCGCGTTCGATGCTGATGGGAGGCGCCCCCTCGGCGGCGCTAGTAGACCTTCCCGTCAGCAGTGACGGCGTCGCGTCCACTTCCGCCGAGACGGGCTGGCGTGAGGTAGCGCCGTTGCCCGTGCGCCGCGCGCGATTGGGCCTGGCGGCCTTTGCGGGGCGGCTGTATGCGGTGGGAGGGCTGACCGCCGAAGGCCCTTCCGCGCGGTTGGACATCTACAACATTCAGAACGACCGCTGGAGTGAGGGCGCGTCGCGCCCCGTCGCCCTGGCGAACATCGGCGCGGCAACGTTGGAGGGACGCATTCTCGTCCCCGGCGGCTGTGATGCTCAGGGGCAGCCGGCGGCAAGTGTCCACGCTTATGATCCCGTCGCGGATGTCTGGGAGACCCGCTCCCCATTGCCGACGCCCCTGTGTGGGTACGCGCTGACCGTGTTGGATGACCGCGCCTATCTGTTCGGTGGTTGGGACGGACAGCGCAACCGCGCCATCGCTTTGCAGTACGATCCGCTCACCGACGCCTGGGAGACGTTACCCGCGCCGCGGGAAGCGCGGGCCTTCGGTGCCGCCGCTGCGTTGGGACGTGAGCTCTACTACGTCGGCGGCTACGACGGCAGCGAGCACACGACTTGTGAGGTCTTTCTGGTGGACGAAGAACGGTGGGAGAGGTGCCCGGCGCTTTTGCAGCCTCGCGGCGGCCTGAGCCTGGCGAGCGTGGGAGGATACCTCTATGCCGTCGGCGGCGGCTGGGGCAGCTATCTCGGCTTCAACGAGCGTTATGTCCCCCAGCAAAAAAATTGGGTGGTGGCGGAGACCCCGCTCGTGGGGGAGTGGCGGAATTTGGGGCTGACGGTGTGGGAGACCTCGCTCTTTGCCGTCGGCGGATGGAGCGGCGATTTCTTGAATCGCACCTACGTCTTCGACGCGCTCCCGTTCCGCGTCTTCATCCCGGCGCCGTGAGCAAAGGCTGCGACGGCGCTCTTCTCACGGCTCATTGCTCTCTACTTTCGAAGGAGACGCCATGTGCTGGCGCACATCATCAAAAAATGAAAATATTGTTCAGCCTGGCGTCAGGTAGCTCGACGGCGATGGATGAACCTTTGTAATCGGTAGCTTTTGCCCCTCCCCCGGCCCCCTCCCCAACGGCGCATACGCCGTCGGGGAGGGGGAGAAGAAATAAGGGGGTTTTGCAGGCGGGCTACGCCCGCCTGCAAAACCCCACAAAAAAGTCCCCCTTCCCCCCGCGCGCGGGGGGAAGGGGCCAGGGGATAGGGGGCAAAAGTTGATTCTCAATCTTCAGTAGTCGCCAAGAAATTTTCCGTTTTTCAGTCAGTGGCGGTACCTTTGTCACGCAAGTGATTTTTTTTGCTTATTCGCTGATTCGCTGACTGCTGACTCGCTGCTCTCTATTTTCGAAGGAGGAGAATTCATGGCTCGCAAACCTGCATCTGCACCTGAGGCGACATTTGCCGGACGTTGGAAGACCCTGTTCGCGCTGGCCTTCGGCTATTTCATAGATCAGGGTGAAGGACAGGCGATCTCCGTGCTCTTTCCCACGCTGCAGCGTCTGTGGGGTCTCAGCCTGACCAATCTGGGCACCATCGGCACCATCCGTAATATCCTCCAATCGGTGAGCGCCCCCTTCTGGGGCTACGCCGCCGACAAGTTCCCCCGCAAGAAAGTCATCATCATCGGCACCGGCGTGTGGGGCATCTGGACGCTGTTCTGCGGTCTCACCCAGAATTTTGGCCAGCTGCTGGTTATCCGCGCCATCTCCGGCATTGGCCTGGGCTGCCTCATGCCCGCGACCTTCTCGCTGATGTCCGATACTTTTCCGCCAAACAGGCGCGGGCGCGCTCTGGGACTCCTCGAAGCCATCGGCATGTTGGGCATCATCATCGGCACTGTGGGCCTGGGGCTGCTGGCGACGCCGACGTTGTGGCGGTGGGGTTTCATCTCCCTGGGGCTGTTCAGCGTGCTTTCCGGCGCCCTGGTCCACTTTATGGTTGAAGAGCCTGTCCGTGGGGCAGCGGAGCCGGAACTCGCGGGCAAGATCACCGCCGAGACGGCGGCGCAGTACCGCATCAAAGCCTCCGATTTGCCCAAAGTGCTCCGGATCCCCACCGTTTGGGTTGCCATCCTGCAGGGATTGGCGGGTTCGATGCCCTGGGTGGTGTTGGGCTTGTACCTGATCACCTGGATGGTGACTGAGCGGGGAATGAGCGAGGGCATCACTTTCTCGGATCCACGCGGCAGCGCCACCCTGGCTTTTGCCGGCATCGTGATCGGCACGGCCGTCAGCAACGTGCTGGGCGGCATCATTGGCGACTGGGCGGAGCGGCGCAGTCCCAAGTACGGGCGCACCATCATTGGGCAGATCTCCATCATCTCGGGGATCCCGCTCAGCTACATCATGCTGACCGTGTCACAGGATTGGTCCTTCTGGCCGTTTTTCGCGCTTTGCTTTGGCACGGCGCTGCTGATCAGCTGGCCCGGCAAGGGCTCCAAAGAGCCGATGATGCAAGGGGCCGTGCCGCCGGAGTTGCGCGCGACGGCTTTTTCGATGACCACCTTCATCGAGAGCGGTTTTGCGGCGCTGGTGGCCTACTTCGCGGGACGCCTCGCCGATTCGATCGGCTTCACGCAGGCCCTGATCTGGACCATCCCCGTGCCGTGGATCCTGTGCGCGTTGTTGTACTCGCTGTTCTACTGGGCCTATCCCCGCGATGCGGAGAAATTGCGGGCATTGATGGCCAGTCGCGCAGCAGAGATCGCCTCGAAGCCTTAGCGCGCCTGGCAATTCCTTGTTGAATTGTCAAGGCGTGTTATAATGTGAATGGTTTTTGGGGCGTGGCCAAGTGGTAAGGCGACGGACTTTGAATCCGTTTACCGTAGGTTCGAATCCTACCGCCCCAGCTCGGTGTAAAAACGTCAGCCTTCTTGTGCGCGGCCCGGCAACCCTCCGGGCCGCTTTGCGTTCGACGGCAGGGACCCAATTCAGGCGGGCCATTGTGGAAAGTGAGCCCCGTATCCAGGGTGGGGTTCACGCTATGAGTTCGTGGGTGTGGCAGATATGCTATGACGGCTGAGCCTTTGTATGTGCAGATTGCCGCTGCGGTGCGGCAGGAGATTTTACGCGGCGAGCTGTTGCCCGGCGCCCGGGTGCCTTCCGTGCGCGAGATGGCGGAGCGCTGGCGCTGTACCGTGGGCACGGTTCAGCGCGCGTATGCGGACCTCGCCGCGCAGGGCTTGATCGAAAGTCGCCCAGGACAGGGGACGCATGTTGTCGGACCGCCGCCAGAGCAGGATGGGCCGGCCCTGCGTCTGGCGACGTTGTTGCACCGTTGGGAAGGCTTCGTCCTGGAAATGGTGCGGGTGGGCTACACGCTGGAGGAGCTGGAGACAGCCTCGCGGCTGGCGTTGGATCGCTGGCGCGCGCTGATCCTCGCCCCGACCGTCCCCGAAGGGACGACGCTGCGCTTTGCTGGCAGCCATGATCCCGCCGTCGCCTGGATCGCGGAGCGTTTTCCCTCCCTCCAGGGGGGAGCTCCGCTCCAGGTGCGCTTTGTCGGCAGCCTGAGTGGGCTGATCATGCTGGCCCGCCGCGAGGTAGAACTGGCGGGCTGTCATCTGTGGGATGAAGAAAGCGGCACCTACAACGTCCCGTTCGTTCGGCGGCTGTTGCCGGGCAAGCGGGTGGCTTTGCTCACCGTGGCGCACCGGCGGCTGGGATTGTTGACGCTGCCGGGGAATCCTGCCGGGCTGGCCTCGGTCACGGACCTTGTGCGTCCGGGGCTGCGTTTTGTCAATCGGCAGTCTGGCGCCGGGACGCGCATCTGGCTGGAAGCGCAATTGCATCGCGCCGGCCTGCGTCTGCGCCAGCTGTCGCCGGTGGGGCCGGAGGCGCAAACGCATTCGGAGGTGGCCCGGCTTATTGCGGAAGGGCGCGCGGACGTGGGGGTGGGTATCGAAGGGGCCGCCCGCCCCTTCGGACTGGGCTTTGTCCCCCTCACGACCGAGTGCTATGAATTGGTCATTCCCAATTACGTCTGGCAGCGAGCGGAGGTGCAGACCCTGGCTGCCTGGTTGAGCGCTGAAGAAACCCGGCGCGCGATCGCTGGCCTCGGCGGCTACGAGACCGGGGCAACCGGCGCCGTGCGGTGGGTTGAATGAGATGGTGAGGCGATGGAACTGTTAGCGTTGTTCATTTTGATTTTGTGTAACGGCCTTTTTGCTCTGGCGGAGATTGCCGTGATTGCCGCGCGGCCGGCGCGCTTGCAGGAACGCGCGTACCGTGGCGAGCGCGCCGCCCTGGATGTGCTCCAGCTGCAGGAACAACCGGAGCGCTTTCTGTCCACCATTCAGGTGGGCATCACCCTTGTCGGCACGCTGACCGGGGCCCTCGGAGGCGCCACTTTCGCCGAACAGCTGACCCTCCGCTTGCGCGAGATCCCGTTTCTGGAGCCCTATGCGCCGGCTTTGGGATTGGGCATCGTGGTTGTGCTTATCACGTACTTCTCCATTGTGTTGGGGGAACTGGCCCCCAAGCGGTTAGGGCTGACCGATCCCGAAACGGTGGCCATGCGACTGGCGCGCTTGATGCTGTTCCTTTCCAGGATCACCGCGCCCCTCGTGTCACTGCTGGCGGCCTCTTCGAAGGCTGTCATCGCCTTTTTAGGGGTCCGCCGCGAGGTCGAACAGCCGGTCACTGATGAGGAAATTCGGCTGTTGATGCTGCAAGGGGCGGAGGCAGGCGTCTTCGACGTCATGGAATCCGAGATGGTGGAGGGTGTGCTGCGCCTGGGCGATCAGCGCTCGCGGACCGTGATGACGCCGCGACATGAGATCGTCTGGCTGGATCTGCAGGCGCCCTTGGAGGAAAATTTGGCCAAGGTCCGCGAGAGCGGTTACTCGCGGTTCCCGGTCTGCGATGGGACGTTGGACAAAGTGCTGGGCATGATCTACGCCAAGGATTTGCTGGCGCGCGTCCTCAGCGGCGAGCCTCTCGATCTGGCGCAGAACTTGCGTCAGCCGCTCTACGTGCCCGAAACCATGCCGGCCCTGGAGATGCTGGAGCAATTCCGCCGCTCGCAGGTGCACGTCGCCTTGGTCCTGGACGAATACGG
>JAAZNO010000007.1 GCA_012798275.1 Chloroflexota bacterium | reverse complement strand
GTCCGCTCAAAGCGCGATTCCTGCGGTTGCGCAGCCGGGCAGACTTCTACCGTACGCTGGTCGCCCGTCTGAGCCCCCGGAATCACAACGAGGCGGAGAGTTGAACACGCCGATGCCACAATTTTCGCAGGAACAGGAGCCGCCGATGTCATCTGAAACCCCCGCAGAGAGGCCTCTTTTCTGTCGCCGCCATCCCCACACGGAGACGACGCTGCGGTGCTATCAATGCGGCGCCCCCATCTGTCACCGCTGCGCACAACGCACACCCGTAGGCTATCAGTGCCCTGACTGCAAACGGGGGATCAAACGGCGCTTCGAGCAGGCCCAGCCGCTCGATTATGGCATTGCCCTCGTGGTCTCGCTGATCCTCGGCGGTATTGCTGGCATGTCATTGCCGTTTCTGGGATGGTTCACCCTTTTCCTTTCCCCCCTCGCCGGAACCCTCATCGCCGAGATCGTCTGGCGCCTGGTGCGGCGGCGTTACAGCTCGCGTCTGTGGTGGATCGTCGCGGCCGGCATCGTCGTGGGGACTTTGCCTGCCATCGCCCTGCACGTGGTAGGGATGAGCGCAGCGGGTAGCGACGTCCCGACATCCGGCTGGTTGAGCCTGCTCTGGCCGCTCGTCCACATCGGGATGGCCGTAGGCACGGCCACCGCCCGGCTTAAATAAAGGAGCCGCGATGGCCCGCGTGCTGATGCTCACGCCGCAGCTGCCGTATCCCCCGCGCCAGGGGACGGCGCTGCGCAATTGGGGGCTTCTGCGCGGGCTGGCAGCGCATCACGAGCTGTGGCTGCTGTCTTTCGTCACGCCCGATCAGGCCGACGAGATGCCCCCCGCGCTGAGCACGCGACTCAAAGGCGTGGCGGCGATCCCTCAGCCGACCCGCGCGCCTTTCCAACGGCTGCGCGACCTGCTCACCTCGCGGAAGCCCGACCTGATCTTCCGCCTGCGCAGCGCCGCCTTCGAAGCGCAGCTGCAGGATTGGCTCGACGCGCAGCCCTTCGATTGGTTGCTCGTCGAAGGCCTCGAGCTCACGCTGGCGCTGGAACGTGTGTGGGCGCGTCCCCACCCGCCCCGCGTGGCCTTCGACGCTCACAACTGCGAGTATTTGCTCCAACAGCGCGCATTTCAAACGGACCTGCGTCACCCGCGCCGCTGGGTGGGCGCGGCGTATTCGTGGCTGCAGTGGCGGCGCCTGCGGCGGCATGAGGCGGCCATCTGCCGCCGGGCCGAGCTCGTGACGGCGGTCTCCACGGCCGACGCCGCGGCGTTGCAGCGCCTCGCGCCGGGAATCACGCCGCTCGTCATCCCCAACGGCCTCGAGGTGGCGGAATACACCCGCTGGGAAGAGGCCGCCCCGCTCCAACAGCCCGCCTTCGTCTTCACCGGCACGCTGGATTTCCGGCCCAACGTGGATGGCGCGCTCTGGTTCGCGGCTGAAGTCTGGCCCCGCATCCGCGCCGCCCTGCCGGAGGCGCACGCCTACCTCGTGGGGCAGCGCCCGCATCCCCGCCTGGACGCGCTGCGCGCCGTGCCCGGCGTCGTCATCACCGGCGCTGTCCCCGATACGCGCCCCTACCTGCGCGCGGCGACGGTCTACGTCGTACCGCTGCGGGTAGGAGGCGGCACGCGCTTCAAAATCCTGGAGGCCGCCGCGACGGGCCGGGCCATCGTCTCCACCACGCTGGGCGCCGAGGGGTTCCCGAACGTGGAGCAAGCCGTGACGCTGGCAGATGACGCCGTCGCCTTCGCCGAAGCCTGCATCACCCTGGCGCGGGACCCGGCGTTGCGGCAACGCCGCGGGGCACGGGCGCAGGCCTTCGTCCGCGCCTATGATTGGGACACCCTGCTCCCACCGCTCATCACACGGTTGGAGGGAAACGCTGGACAACACTTCGAGAGCGGCTATACTGAAGGAGACGCCAGGTGCTGGCGCACGTCATCCAAGGATGAAAATGTGCGGTAACTGTTCAGCCCGGCGCCAGGCAGCCAGACGACGATGGATGAACCTTTGTGACCTGGAGCTTTTGCCCCACCCCCTGCCCCCTCCCCAACGGCGCATACGCCGTTGGGGAGGGGGGAAAAAATAAGGGGGCTTTGCAGGCGGGCTACGCCCGCTTGCAAAGCCCCACAAAAAAAGTTCCCCTTCCCCCGTGCAGCGCGGGGGGAAGGGGAAGGGGATAGGGGGCAAAAATTGATTCTTAATCTTTAGCAACTGTCATGAAATCTTACGTTTTTTTAGTCAGTGGCTGAACAGTTACCCTGTGAGCCATAACCCGTGAGCAGCGACGGCGACGGCTTACCGGTTCGACACGGGCCCACCGCGCTGAAGCGTGGTGTTTGAGGACGTAGCAGCCCCGGGGGCCAGGAATTTCTCATCTTATTCGTGAAATTCGTGTTCATTCGGGGCCATTTTCGCAGGAGGTTAGCGTTATGTCACACAAGGATTTCACCGGGCGCGGCAAAGTCGCCATTGTGCGCACCAGTCCGCAGACCGTCCTGGAAGATTACGCCCGGCTGATGGAGCTGGCCAATTACCGCTCGGTGTTGCCGCCGCAGTATCCGACCCTGCTCAAGATCAACATCTCATGGCAGACGTGGTATCCCGCGTGCTCCACCGCCCCCTGGCAGCTCGAGGGAGTCATCCGCAAGTTGCAGGCCGATGGATATACCCGCCTGCTCGGCGTCCACAACGACACGGTGGTCGTGGATACGAGTGACGGGGAACGCAACAACAAGCAGAAATACGTCACCGATAAGTACAACGTGCCCTGCGTCTACATCTACAAGCCCGAAGTCAAATGGGTGCCCTATCAGCCCAAAGCGCCCTTCCTGGTACTCGATAAAATCTATCCCGAAGGCGTCACCATCCCAGAAGTACTGATCGGGAACAACATCATCCAACTGCCGACGGTGAAGTGTGTCCATCCGGCGACCGAGATCATGCTCGGCGATGGCAGTGTGACACGCATTGGGGATCTGGTAGAAGCCCGCTTGAAGCAAGGCGCGATTCCCCTCCTGGAGGCCGACGGCGACTTACGTGTCCCGGCCGCCGTCACGCTCTTTGGCCTGCAAGCGTGGGGCGCCGAACCGCAGTCAACCGCCTTCTTCTGGCGCACTCCCGCCAACGGACAGCCGTTGTGGCGCGTACACACCCGAACCGGGCGCGAGGTCACCGTCTCCGGCGAACATCCCTTCCGCACCCCCACCGGTTGGCGCAAGGCCTCAGAACTGCAGGTCGGGGATCGCATCGCCATCCCCCGGCGCCTGCAGGTGCCGGGCGTCAGTCAGCCTCTGCCCCAGGCCACACCGGATTTGGAGGACGTCACCACCATACGTGTGGAGGACATCCCCTTCCGCCCCGGCTACCGCTATCCGGTTGAATATCAACGCGAGGTCGTCCAGGCCTATCTCGACGGCAGCTCGCTGGAGGAGCTCGCCGCGGCGCGCAACGTTCCGTGGCTGGCGCTCCAACACATCCTGAAGCGCTACGACATTCCTCAACGGCACGTGGAGCCCAGGACCCACTTCCCTGAACAAACGTCACCTGCATTTTGGCGTTGGATGGGCTATTTCCTGGCCAGCGGCTGGGTTCGCCCCATGCGCGTCACCTGTCGTTTCTGGTGGACTCACAGCGACCCGGCCCTGCGCGACGACTTCTTCCAGTTGACCCGCGAGCTCTTTGGCCTTGAGGTGACCTGTCGCCCTCACAGCCACGATTGCTATGTGGACAGCGTGCAGCTCCGCGACCTCTTCGTGGCCCTGGGGCTGCCGATCCCCCTCCAGCCCGCCAACAAGCGCTTGCCGGCCCTGCTGTTCCGCTGCCCCGATGAGGAAATTGCGGCCTTCCTCAATGGCTACCTGGATGGCAAGGGGAGCATGGGAAGAAGGGACGGCCTGCATGTCCTCTCCAACAGCGAAGTCCTGGCAAATCAGCTGCAGCTGCTCCTCACCCGTTTGGGGATCGTCGCCTTCCGCAAGGCGCTCCCCCCTCACGCGGGCCGTGCCACCATGGCCCCCAAACGCCACACAGAGATCAACATCTACGGAGATGAATTGCTGACGCTGGCGCAATGGGTACACTTTCGGGTCCGCCACAAGCAAGAACAGTTCGAGGCACTGATCGAACACCGCAAATCCGGTCGGCGTCTCAGCGATTGGGACACCATCCCCGTAGATCCGGGACAATTCCAGCGGGTGCGCCAGGAACTCGGCTTCACACAGGCAGCCACGGGACATATGTACTGGGTTAACGCCATCGAACACGGGCGGGTTCAACCCGTGCGCCCGGTGATGGACTATTTCATCGAGCTCTTCCGCCAGGCCGACACCGAGGGACGCTATCGGGAGGACATCGAAGCGCTGGCGACACTGGCCCACCCGGCGATTGCCTGGGATCATGTCACCGCCGTCGAGACCATCGCCTCGGACACGCCCTATCTGTACGACTTCACCATGGAGACCACCCCCAGCTTCGTGGGGAATGGCATTTTCCTGCACAACACGCACGTCTTCACGACCATCACCGGCGCGATGAAAAACGCTTTCGGGGGCCTGCTGGGACGCAAACGGCACTGGACCCACAGTGTGATTCACGAGACGCTGGTGGATCTGCTGATGATTCAGCAAGACATTCACCCCGGGCTCTTCGCGGTGATGGACGGCACGTTCGCCGGCGACGGCCCCGGCCCACGCGCCATGCACTGGCACGAGAAGAACGTGCTGTTGGCGTCGGCGGATCAAGTCGCCATTGACGCCACCTCGGCCATGCTCCAGGGCTTCGATCCCATGAACATCCCCTTCATCCGTATCGCGCACGACCTGGGCCTGGGGGTCGGCAATCCGCAGGAGATCGAATTCGTCGGCGACGTAGAGGCGACGCAAGAACGATGGAACTTCGTGCAGGAAGACACCTTCGCCAGCCGCGGGCAGAAAATGATCTATCACGGGGCGCTCAAACCGTTCGAGGAGCTGCTGCTGCGCGGGCCGCTCGTCCCCTGGTCCTACTTCGCCAGCAACTTCTATCACAACGTCTACTGGTATCCCGTGGTAGGGCGCAAGCGGGTACAGGAAGCCCTCAAGACGCCGTGGGGACAGCTCTTCAGCAGCTACGGCGCGGAGGCCGGGTTGGAAGGGGCCGTGCTCCCCAGCGTGGAGACCAAGACGCTGCTGCAAGGCGCGGCAGTTCTGGGGGGCATGGGTCTGGCACTCGGCGGGGTGGGTGCGCTGTTGTCCCGCCGCCGCAAATCCTGAGCACGGCAACCTGACGGGAGGCGTCTATGGAGGTTCTGAGCATTCTGCTTCTCAGCTTTGTCCCGATGCTGATTTACGCGGCCGTGCTCTGGTGGCTGGACCGCTTCGAGAAGGAGCCGCTGTATTTGCTGGCGTTGGCTTTTCTGTGGGGCGCGGTGCCTTCCGTCCTCCTGTCCGTGATTTTCGAAGTCATTTTCGACGTGCCCATCACCATGCTTTCCGGCAGCACCCTCGCCTACGAACTGCTCGGCGGTTCCGTCGTGGCGCCGCTGATCGAAGAAGGCACCAAGGCGCTGGCGTTGCTCATCCTGTTTCTCTTCTTCCGTCGGGAAATTGATAGCCCCCTCGACGGGCTGGTCTACGGCGGCATGGCGGGTTTCGGCTTCGCGGCGGTCGAAAATGCCTTCTACCTCTTCGGGGCCTACGGGGAAGGCAGCATGGCCGACGTCACCTCCCTGGCGCTCCTGCGCGCGGGGCTTTTTGGACTGAATCACGCCATGTACACCGGTTTCACGGGGTTGGGGATCGCCCTGGCGCTGGAGATGCGCTCCCCCTGGCTCAAGGGGCTGCTGCCGCTGCTGGGATTTGGCCTGGCGATGGCCGCCCATGCGTATCACAACACCTTCGCCACGTTCACCGGCTACGTGGAAAGCCCGGCGCCCCTCGTGCTCGCCGCCGTAGGGGATTGGATCGCCATCGTGTTTTTATTCGGCGTCATCCTCGCCTCCCGCTTCCTGGAGCAACGGCACATTCGCCGCTTCATGGAGCGTTACGCCGACAGCCTGCAATTCCGCGAGGAAGAGATCGCCGTGCTCACCTCGCCGTGGCAGCGCTGGCGGGTTCAGGCTCAAGCCCTGTTCACCGGCAACCTGCAGCACTGGCGCAAGGTCGTGCACTATTTCAACACCATCACCGAAGCCGCTTTCGCCTTCCACCGGGTGCAAGGAGGCGACGCCAAAGCCGACCCGCGTCTGCAGCAACTGGAGCAGGAGATCGTCGCGTTGCACATGGCCGCCTGAAAGCAGCCTGAAGTTTGCGTCACATTTTCCATGCAAATGATTTTGAGATTTACTGATTTTCTAAGCAGAGGCTATGACAACTCTCTTCTCACTATTTGCGAAGGAGACGCCATGTGCTGGCGCACATCATCCAAAAATGAAAATGTGCGATCATTGTTCAGCCTGGCCTCAGGTAGCTCGATGGCAATAGATGAACCTTTGTGAGCTGTAGCTTTTGCCCCTCCCCCTGCCCCCTCCCCAACGGCG
>JAAZNO010000547.1 GCA_012798275.1 Chloroflexota bacterium | reverse complement strand
GTCTCGCGCGCCACGCAACGCGATCTGGAGACCTGCCTCGCGGTGCCGCCGGAGCGCGTCACGGTCACCTACGAGGCTGCCGATGCACGTTTCCGTCCCCTGCCGGAGGCGGAGGTGACCGCAGGTCTGCAGCGTTACGGACTGGCACGGGATTATCTGCTGTTCGTGGGGACGTGGGAACCGCGCAAGAATCTGCCGGGGCTGTTGGAAGCGCTGGCGCTGCTCCATGCGCAGGGGGAACGACGGACACTGGTCATTGTGGGGCGACCGGGCTGGCTATACGACGAGATTTTCCAGCGCGTGCAAACGCTGGGACTTGAGCCGTGGGTGCGCTTCATCGAAAGAGTCCCGCCCGATGATCTGGTCAGCCTCTACAACGGCGCGCTGCTGCTGGCGCTGCCCTCCTTCTATGAAGGTTTCGGGCTGCCGGCCCTGGAGGCGCTGCAATGCGGGACGCCGGTGGTGGTGGCCGATCGCGCCAGCCTTCCCGAGGTCGTCGGCGAGGCAGGGATGCGCATCAATCCCGACGATCCCGCGACGCTGGCAGCGGCCTGCCGGCAGCTGGCGCAGGATGTCAGTCTGCGCGAACGCTTGCAGCGCGCGGGGTTGGAACAGGCAGCGCGCTTCAGCTGGGACAGGATGGCGCGCGAGACGCTCGCCGTCTATCGGCGCGTGCTGGATATGCCGGGCGCTTGAGAGGCGCGATTCAACCCTGCCCCAAGGGGAAGACGCGCAGAGCCGTGTACTCAGCGCCGGTCGGGCGGAGCTCGCTGCGGAACAGGACGAGCTGCCGCGGGGATTCTTCGCCGAGCGACTCCAGTGTGAACCGCCCGATGGCCTCGCCAACCTGGCGGGCGACGTCGCTGCCGGAGTCACGGTTCACGCGCCCCAGCGTGAGGTGAGGTGTGAACGCCCGGTCCTCCGGCTGAAAACCCAGGCTTGCCAGGGCCGCATTCACCGCACGGTGCAGCGGCGTCAGGGTCCCCGCCGTGTCGCGCACCCCCACCCAGATCACGTTCGGGCGGGTAAGGTTAGGAAAGGCGCCTACCCCGCCAACCGTGAACTGCAACGGCTGCGCCGCCTGCGCCACCGGGGTCAACACGCGCTCGATGTCAGCGACGCGAGCAGAGGGCGTCTCTCCCAGGAAGAACAACGTCAGATGAATGCCCTCCGTTTTCACCCAACGCACCGCGCCGACGGGACAGAGCCGTTGCAGATCGTGCTGCGCACGCGCCAGGCCGGCGTGCAAGGGCTGAGACAGGGGCACCGCGACAAATGTGCGTAACATCTCCGCTGTGGGCATCGCAACCTCCTTCAAAAATGGCCCCGCATGAACACGAATTTCACGAATCAGAAATTGAAATTCCTGGTCCCCCAGGGCTGATACGTCCTCAAACAACGCGCTTCAGCGCGTTGGGCTCGTGTCGAACCGGTGAGCCGTCGCCGTCGCTGCTCACGGGTTATGGCTTACAGGGTAACTGTTCAGCCACTGACTAAAAAAACAGAAGATTTCCTGACAGTTGCCAAAGATTAAGAATCAATTTTTGCCCCCTATCCCCTTCCCCGCGCTGTGCGGGGGGAAGGGGAACTTTTTTTATGGGGTTTTGCAGGCGGGCTACGCCCGCCTGCAAAACCCCCTTATTTTTCCCCCCTCCCCAACGGCGCATACGCTGTTGGGTAGGGGGCAGGGGGTAGGGCAAAAGCTCCAGGTCACAAAGGTTCATCCATCGCCGTCTAGTACTTTGTCAAGGCTGAACAGTTACCGCACATTTTCATTTTTGGATAGCGAATCGGCGAATCACTTACGTTCATACGCTCCCACGTTCGCACGTTCGCACGTTTCCACATACAGGGATTATACTCCAGCCCGGCGCAAGTTGTATTTTGAGCCAGATTGTGCTAAACTCATGTCCATAGTAGCAGTGGACCGCTGCAGCTCGCGATTTCACATCAACCGTCAGGAATGATCTTGGAAATGATGAGGAAACGATGTCAAAGGGCTACATTCTTGTCGTAGAGGACCACCAACTCTTACTGGAAGCCATCCAGGATCTGCTGCAAGTAGATGGCTACGAGGTTGCGATTGCCAACAACGGCTTCGCCGCACTGGACGTCATCAAAAAGCGTCCGCCTGATCTCATCCTCTCCGACATTACCATGCCCCAAATGGACGGCTATGACCTGTACCAAAAGGTGCGCGAGAATCCCAGTTGGGTGCGCATTCCCTTCATCTTTCTCACGGCGCGGGGCGAACGGACCGATGTGTTGCGGGGCAAAGCGCTGGGCGTCGAAGACTATATCGTCAAGCCCTTCGACACCGAAGACCTGTTGGTCGCCATCGAATCCCGCTTGGGCCGGGCGCGAGCCATCCGTCAGGCCGCTGACGTGGAATTCGAGCAGCTCAAGCAACAGATCCTGAACGTGTTGAGCCACGAACTCCGCACGCCCCTCACCTATATCGCGGGCTACACCGACCTGGCTTTAGAGGACGCTGGCTCCCTGTCGCCTGAGGATCTGCAGGAGTTCCTGCTGGGCATTAAGCGCGGCTCCGACCGGCTCACCAAGCTGGTCAAAGATATGCTGTTGGTCGTACAGATAGACACGGGGCGCACGGCAGAGGAATTCCGCACCTACTCCAACGTCCGCCCCCACCTGGAGAGCTACGTGCGGCACATCGTGGAGAGCTTCGTCCCGACAGCGCAAGCCGCCGGAATCACGCTGCAGTATTCCAGCACGGGCGAATGTCCGCCGACCCGCATCCATGAGGAGCTCCTCGGCAACGCTTTGGGGCGCATCATCGAGAATGCGATCAAATTCTCGCACGGCCCGAACAAATTGGTGACCGTTGAAACCCGCAACGTCCCCGGCTGGATCGAAATCGCCGTCACCGATCAGGGCATAGGGCTCGCGCCCGATGCCATCAAGAACATCTTCAAACGCTTCCAACAATTCGACCGGGAAGTCATGGAGCAGCAAGGGGCGGGATTGGGGATGTTCATCGCGCACAGCCTCGTCCAGCTGCACGGCGGCGAGATTACCGTGATCAGCGAGCCCGGTCAGGGCAGCACGTTCACCGTGCGGATTCCCGTGATAGCCGATTGAATGGGGTGTCATCGCCCTCTAACGGCAATAGACGAACCTGTGTAATCCGTAGCTTTTGCCCCTCCCCTGCTTCCTCCCTGTGCGTGCACTGGAGAGGAGGAGAAAAAATAGTGGGGCTTTGCGAGGGGAAGGAGCAGGGGATAGAGGGTAAAAGTTGGCCATTTCGGCAGCGACTGTAGTATAATCAAGGACACTTGAGCGCAGCTGCCCACATTGAACAGCATAGCCAGAGTCAAACCGTATGCCCATTCTCAACCAGAACACGTTTGAATTTGTGAGCCGCAACGCGGATCAGACGCGGCGTCTGGGGGCGCGTCTGGGCACGTTGCTGCAAGGCGGGGACGTGCTCGCGCTGGAGGGCAACCTGGGCACCGGAAAAACGGTGCTGGCGCAGGGGGTAGGACGGGGTTGGGGCGCCCAAGAGCCGCTCATCAGCCCGACCTTCGTACTGGTTCGCCGTCACGAGCGCCTTCACGACTCCCAAAAATTGTATCACATTGATTTTTACCGCCTGCAGTCCGCCGAGATCGCCTCCCTGGGGCTGGAGGAGATTTTGGGCGCGCCCGGCGCCATCGCGGTGATCGAATGGGCTGACCGGGCCCCTGAGATCATTCCCGAAGAGCACCTGTGGATCACCCTGCGCTGGCTGGACGAGTACCGTCGCACCCTCACTTTTCGCGCTGGGGGGAGCAGGCACACGGCGCTGCTGGAAAACTTCCGAAGGGAGATTATCGGCCGCTGATGTTACTGGCGATTGATTCCGCAACTTTTCGCGCGAGCATCGCGCTGCACGACGGCGTCACCCTGCGCGGTGAATGCACCTGGGAAGCCGCTGACGCTCACACCGCGACGCTGGCGCCGCGCATCGCCGAGCTGTTGCGACAGACCGGCGTTACGGTTGCCGATCTGACCGGCATTGCCGTCTGCATCGGTCCCGGCTCCTATACCGGCGTCCGCATCGGAATAGCGATCGCCAAAGGGCTGGCGTTGAGCCAACAGCTGCCGCTTGTGGGGGTGACGACTCTCGACATTCTGGTCGAGGGGCAGCCGCCGGACGAGCGTCCCTTGTACGCAGTTTTTGCCGCCGGGCG
>JAAZNO010000546.1 GCA_012798275.1 Chloroflexota bacterium | reverse complement strand
GCCGGCGATGTGGAACCCGCAATAGGCCAGCTGCTCAAGCAACGCCTCCGGCAGCGGATCCCACTGTCCCACCTTGCGCGCGATGTGTTCCGTCCAGCTGTAGGTGGAGAAATCGAAGGTCTCCTCGCGCCCGCCCGTCAGCGGAATCTTGTAATTGGCACGCCGATAATAGTCCTGCGCGAGATAGCCCTCGTCCATCACCGCCATCGCCGCAGCGACGGCCTCCTCATCCAGATCCGGGTAGCGATCCTCGAAAAGCGTAAATTCCAGCGGATAGCGCGGACGCGGGGGCGGCGCTTCGGCAGGATAGCCCATCGTCAACTGCACGAGGGGAAACACCCGCGGCGGCAAGTGATATTTCTCAGCGATGGCTTTGGCGCGATAAGGCGCATTCCCCAAAAAGCAACTCCCCAACCCCAGGCTCTCCGCCGCGATGACCATGTTCTCCGCCATCAGCGCCGTGTCCTGAATGCCAAAGAGCAGCAGCGCCAGGTCATTCGAGACGATGCGCCAGTTTCGCCGCGCCAGCACCCGTTCCAGACGGTGCGCATCCACGCAAAGGGTGAAAAGCCAGGGCGCATGGAAGGGATTCTGCTTTCGCCGGCGCGACAGCAACAGGCTGCCCATCTGATAGGCGAAGGGCGCCTGCTGCCCCGCGCGCACTACCGCCGTCAACATCTCCTCCGAAGGCATCTCGTCCGTGTACTTGCGAAGTGACTTACGCTGCTGCAATAGTTCCAGGACCGGATTAGTGATCATTGACACTCCTCTCGACTCATCGTTTCCACGCCCCTTCAGGGCGTCGTCCGCATCAACACATTCGCCAGCAAGTTGCGCGAGGTGACGTACACCTCATGCAGGCCTTGCTCCTGCGCCAGTTCGCCCGCCCGTTCGTAATCCGCCCGGGCCTGCGGAAAGTCGCCGGAGGCCTCCGCCGCGATCCCCCGGTACAGATGCGCGACCGCCGAACGCGGGGCGACCTCCAACAAAGCCTCCGCCGTCTGCCGGGCAGCTTCCCATCGCCCCGTCTGCACCTCGAGCTGCCCGCGAAGCGTCAGATATGCCTCACGGCTGCTGCAGGTCGCCTCCGCCGCGGCGAACGTCTCCTCTGCCAGGGGATCGCCCAGCGCGGAGAGCAACACGCCCTTCAACGTCAGCAGCTCGGGATTGGCAGGGTCGAGCGCCAACGCGCGTTCCGTCTGCTCCAGCGCTCCCGCGTAATCACCCGCCGCCGCCAGATCTGTCGCCTGCAGCTGCGCGCGGTACACGGCCTTCGCGGTCGGGTCAGGCGCGAAGAAACGCGCATAGACGAAGCCCAATGCGGCGAGCAAGACCACGGCGATCGCCGCCCAACGCAAGCTGCAACGCCGCGTCTCCCGGCGCCGGGCGGCCAGCCAGAGATCCAGCGTCCACCACCAGGCGTCAGCGTCGGGCTGCACCTCCTGCCGGCGAGCGGCGAGCACCCTCGCGCCGCCGATGCGCTTCAGGAACAGCGCCGCCTTGCGACGATACTGCGCCGCGACCGTGTCGAAGCGCGTCTGTTCCGCCGTCACGTTGGCGCCCCGTTCGCGGAGCGTCGTCAACAACGCTGCCGCTTGATCGAACCCTGCAGGAAGTTGCAATGCCGTCGGCGCGTCGCTGCGGGAAAGGTCACCCACCCCCTGCTCCAGGGAGTCGAGCAGCGAGCGCAGCGCCTCCAGGGGCGTCATCGGCGCCTTGCGGCCCGAAATGCTGAACAACTCCGCCTTGCCCATCTACCGGACATCCTCCCCCTGCAACCAGGCCGCGCGTTCCAGTCCAACGCAGCCGTGAATGTGAGTCGTAAGGAGAGATTGCGACGGCTCACCGGTTGGCTGGGGATTCCATCCCCAGCGTGACAGAAGCCAACCGCGCTGAAGCGCGTTGTGTGGAGGGCCAGAGCACAGCCTGAAGTTTGCATAACATTTGCCATGCAAGTGATTTTGAGATTCGCTGACTCGCTGATTCGCCGATTCGCCCTCTTCGCAGCAGCATATACCCAAACGGCCCGATTGACAACCCTTTCAACCGCTCTATACTCAGCTCGACATGGCCGCAATTCTCGAAATCGAAAATCTGACCAAAACCTATCGCAAAGCGCCTCGTCCTGCGCTCCAGGCGCTCAACTTGCAGGTCGAAGAGGGCGCCATCTACGCCTTTGTCGGCCCCAACGGCGCCGGCAAGACCACGACCATCCGCATCATCGCCACCCTGCTGGCCTTCGAGCAGGGCGATGTCCGCCTGGGCGGCTATTCCACCCGCACCCATTCCCGCGACGTGCGACGGCTCCTCGGCTACATCCCCGACGAATTCGGCCTCTACGATGAAATGTCCGCCGTGGAATACCTGGAATTCTTCGCCGCCTGCTACGGGATCGCGCCGGAAAAACGCCGCAGCATCGTCGCCGACCTGCTGGACCTGGTGGGTTTGACCCCGCGCGCCACCGACGAAGTCCGCACCCTTTCCCGTGGGATGCGCCAACGGCTGGGATTGGCGCGGGCGCTCGTCCATGAGCCGCTGCTCATCCTCGCCGATGAACCGGCAGCGGGCCTCGATCCCCGCGCGCGCGTCGAGCTGCGCGACATCCTCCGCGCCTTGCAGGAGCTCGGCAAAACCATCTTCATCTCCTCCCACGTCCTGCGCGAGCTCGATGACATCGCCACGCACATCGGCATTCTCGAACAAGGGCGCATGGTCGCCGCCGGCGCGCCAGAAGAAATCCGCCGCCAGGTGCGCCCGCATCGCCGCGCGCGGATCACGCTCCTCGGCCCCCCCGACGACGCGCAGGCCTGGCTCGCGCAACAGCCGACAATCCTCAGCGTCGCCCCGGCGCCGCCGCTCAACGGCGATGTCCCGCATTCCGAGCTCGTGGTCGCCGTCGAAGGCGATGACGCCACGCTTGCGGGCCTGCTCGCCGCCCTTGTGGCGAACGGATTCCCCGTGTTCGCCTTCACAGAGGAACGCGAGACGCTGGAAAACCTCTTTCTCGATCTGACACAGGGCGGCATCTCATAGAGGCTGCTGCCGGCATGGATCTCGCGCTCTACATTCACGTCCCCTTCTGCGTGCGGCGCTGCACGTACTGCGATTTCGTGACCTACGCCGACCGCCCGGCCCTGCTGACGCCCTATGCCGCTGCCTTGCTCACGGAGCTGCGTCGGCAGGCGACCACGCTGCTGGCGCGACATCCCACCGCGAGCGCGACGACGCTCTACTTTGGCGGCGGGACACCCTCCCTACTGCCCCCGGCCGCCGTCGCCGCCCTCATCGAGGCCGCGCGCGAGGACCTGCGCCTCTCCCCTGCCGCCGAAATCACCCTGGAGGCCAATCCGGGGACGGTGCAGCTGGAACAACTCAGCGCCTTGCGCCGGGCCGGCGTGAACCGGCTCAGCCTCGGCGTTCAATCCGCCGACGCCGGGGAATTGCGCCTGCTGGGCCGCATCCACACGTGGGAAGAGGCCACCCGCACCGTAGCGGCCGCCCGCCAGGCCGGTTTCGACAACCTCAACCTCGATTTGATCTTTGGCCTGCCTGGACAGACGCTGACGCAATGGCAGCACACCCTCGAAGCGACCCTCGCGCTGGCGCCAGAACACCTCTCGCTCTACGCGCTGACCCTGGAGCCGGGGACGCCGCTCGCGGAGGCAGTCACGCGCGGCGCGGTACCCGAACCAGACCCCGATCTCGCCGCCGACCTCTACGAATGGAGCAGTGACCGCCTGCACCGCGCGGGCTTCTGGCAATACGAGATCTCCAACTGGGCGCGCGGAGCCGTCCCCGCGCCCGAGATCTGGGCCTTGCCCCCGGCCGGACGCACCGAGGCCATCGGGCCGTGGATTTCGCGGCACAACCTCCACTACTGGCGCAACGGCGCCTGGCTCGGCCTCGGCGTCGCTGCCCACAGCTATCTGGAACGCCGCCGTTGGAGCAACCTCACGGATCCCGCCGCCTACATCGCCGCCGTCAACGCCGGGGAAACGCCGACGGCGGAGGCGGAGACGATCTCCCCCGCTCTAGAGCTCGGCGAGACGATGATGCTGGGGCTGCGCCTGGCAGAAGGGGTCACCGACACGGCTTTTCGCGTCCGCTTTGGCCTTGGCCTGGCAGAGGCCTGCGGTGCCGCTATCGAGACGTATCAGCGCTACGGGCTGCTCTCGTGGGATGGCGCGCGCGTGCGGCTCACCACGCGGGGACGACTGCTGGGGAATCAAGTCTTCGGAGCGTTCCTACCGGAGTCAGACGGGGAAGAAATCCGCCCGGAAAAATGAAGGGGGGGCCTTCACCCCCGGACCGCGCCCTCTTTCGGAGTCATCTCCTTTTCTAGCGGATCGGCATCCGGGAGACCTGCCTCGGGGGCGGAACGGATGGCCTGAATCAGCGCCTGAGTATCGAGCGTCTTGAGCACATAAG
>JAAZNO010000545.1 GCA_012798275.1 Chloroflexota bacterium | reverse complement strand
TTGGCCTGCGCTTCGGCGTGCTGTTCCTGCAAAGAGCGCCGCCGCTCCTGAGTCACGGCGAGCTCCCGCTGCAACGCCTCCGCCTCGGCGTGACGGGCGCTGTTCTCACGATGCAACTCGGCCAGCTGCGCGCGCAGGCTCGTCATCTGGGCGCGCAGGCCGGCGGCGCGACTCAGCACGCCCTCCACGGCCTCTTGCTGCCGGGCGACCCGCTCGGCGCGATAGTGCGCCCGCTGCCGGGCGTTTTCCACCCGCTGCAGGGCCTGTCCCCAGCGATAGCCGTACCACACCCGCAGCAACGACTTGAGCTCGGCGGAAAGTTGCGCGTGCTGCTCGACGCGGGCGACCTCGCGTTCCAGACGTCGCAGACGCGGCTCGATTTCGCCGACGATGTCCCGGACGCGCTCCAGGTTATGTTGAGTGTCCTCCAGCCGTCGCAGCGCCTCCTCGCGGCGCGTGCGGTAGGGAGCAATGCCCGCGGCCTGCTCGAAAAGCGCCGTGCGTTCTGTGGGACGGAGCGAGAGCACCTGATCCACCAGGCCCTGCCCCACGGTGAGGTAGGCATCACGTCCCAGGCCGGCGCGGTCGAGCACATCGCGCAGATCCATGAGGCGGACGCGGCTGCCGTTGAGCAGATAATCGGTCTTGCCGTCGCGGTAGGTGCGACGTTCGATGATGACTTCGGCGAAATCCAGGGGCAGCCAGCCATCGCTGTTATCGAACGTGAGCGCGACGCGCGCCATGCCCGCTCGCGCGCGCTTCTTGCTGCCGGCGAAAATCATGTCCTCGCCGGTCCGGCCGCGCAACGAACGCATCCGCTGCTCGCCCAATACCCAGCGAACGGCGTCCGCGACATTGCTCTTCCCGCTGCCGTTCGGCCCCACAATCGCCGTGATCCCGGTGGGGAAGGTGAGCGTCAGCGCTTCAGCGAAGGACTTGAAGCCCTGAACGGTAAGTTCCTTGAGTTTCGGCATGACTGCTCCCGACGCCAGAGATCAGAGGAGGTCCCCTGCGCGTTCCATTATAACACGAGCGGCCAAATGAGAGGATGAGGCGCAGGAGCGAAAAAGCCCCGCCATAGGGGGCAAAAGTTGATTCTCAATCTTCGGCAGTCGCCAGGAAATCCTCCGTGCAAGCGATTTCGAGATTTTCCGAGGAGCTAACATGTTCATGCTGCACACCACCGCAAATGAAAATGTGAGTCGTGAGCAGCGACGGCGACGGCTCACGGGTCGGCTGGGGATTCCATCCCCAGCCTGACATGAGCCAACCGCGCTGAAGCGCGTTGTTTGAGGACGGAGCAGCCCCGGGGGCAAGGAATTTCTAATTTTATTCGTGAAATTCGTGTTCATTCGGGGCCATTTTCGAGGGAGGCATTGTTCATATCCAACAACAGGGAGCAGCCTCTGCAAGCTGCCCCCTTGGGTCGTCATGAATCCGGTTCGCTAGCCGCGCCCGCCTTGCCTGCGCCCCGAGCTGGAGTTCTGCCCGCCGCGCTCAATCTCACCTGTCACGATGGCGTCATACGCCTTCTGGCTCATATACTGCGGGATGTAGACCTCACCGCTGGTCCGTTCCAGCGTCCCCACAAACGATCGCAGATGATTGCGCGAGCCCTTGGTCAAATTGGCGTAAACGGTGAGAATATCCGTCTTTTCCGTCTCCGCGCTCCGCTCCTCCAGATCCAGGATGTCAATCTCCTCGACCGCTGCTCCAACTTTCAGCGCTGCTACCAGCGATTCCGCGCCTTGCTTGACCAGCGCATCATATAATGCCTGCAGCTCCGTATTGGTAAAGACTCCCACAGCGTTGCCGTCAGCTGGATCGGGAATGCTGTAGCGCTCCAGCAACGTCAACACCGCTTCGGTGTGAGTCGCCTCGCTATTAGCAATATTCT
The DNA here is from genome assembly GCA_012798275.1 of Chloroflexota bacterium. Taxonomy (GTDB): domain Bacteria; phylum Chloroflexota; class Anaerolineae; order B4-G1; family SLSP01; genus JAAZNO01. Next base: position 4,027 of record JAAZNO010000545.1, on the reverse strand, counting down.
GGAGCACTGGCTGTCCCCACAGCTCATACAGCGTGAGATACACATCTCGCGCCAATTTCTCCTCTTCTCGCATCCACACCAGCCCGGCAATTTCCGCCTCGGTCAGCTCGCTCACCGGCATAGAGGCTAAGGCAGCTTCCAGCGCTGCCGGCTCGACCGACGTATTGCCCTCGGCATCCACCGTGAGAAGGTCTGGCGTCGCCACTGCCGTCTCCACCGCTGGAGCATCCGGCGGGACTGCTGCCGGCGTAGCAGTTCCGCCCGCTGTCCCGCTTGCGCAGCCGCTCACCACAGTCAACGCCAACAACCCCGCCATCCACCAACTCTGCCACACATGTCGCTGTTTCATTTTTATACACTCCTTAGTACCGTAATTTAGTTCGGATCAACGACTCAGAGTATACTGAGTCTGTGTAAAGGCTTGATGAAGTTTACGTGATAGCTTTATGGAGAAAAACATCGTCTGACTGTTTTCACCCACATCGCAGTCTTGACCAGCGACGGCCGGCGTGGAGATCGGCGGTTGTTGCACGAGGCGAGGGCAGATGGGGCAGCCGTCTCAGTGCCTGATCCTGCCAGCCCCCCAAGCCAGCTCCCCCTCTAACGCGCTGCCGCCCAAATGAGAAGAGACGGCGGTTGAAGATTTCCCCAAAATACGCTATACTGCAGCTCAAGACTGACACGAGCCCTGAATGCTGACCGCCGCGAGCGCAAAATGTGCGGAGAAAGTGAGGGTGACTCAGTATGACGCATGAAATTCATGAAACACCGTGGGAGCCCCCGCCCCTTCCTGCCGAGGAGTTCCACCGGCGCGGCGAATCCACGAACATCAATCGCGCCCCTTACGACGTCGTCTCCGGCGTGCTCTTCAAACGCGCGGCCCATATCCAGCGCGTGCGCTACACGCCGGCAGCCCCCGCCCCGGAGCTGCCGCCTCCCTGGCAAGGACACGGCGAGACGCTCGTGCGCTGGCTCTTCAGCGAGGAAGAGGGCAGCGCTGAAGGGCTGCTGGAAGGGGCGAGCTTCGTCTTCCTGCACGATACGACGCTGGCGCCGGGCGCCGCGACCGGGATGCAGGCTCACCCGGAGCTCGACGAGATCCTGTATGTGATTGCCGGCGTCGGCCAGCTGCATCACCGCCCCACAGCGGGGAGCCCCGTCTTCGCGCGCGTGCTCCGCCCCGGCGACGCCGCCCTCATCCGTGCGGGGGAATATCACCGCGTGGAGAACACGGCGCCGGAGGCCGAGCTGCGCCTGTTGGTGCTGGGGTTGCGCAGCGCATGATGCCGCGACGCAACGTCATCGTCATTGGTGCCGGCGCGGCGGGACTGATGGCCGCCGGCCGCGCCGCCGAGCTAGGGGCGCGCGTCCTCCTGCTGGAAAAAATGGGCGAGGCGGGCAAAAAGATCCTCGTCACCGGGCAGGAACGCTGCAATGTGACCAACGCCGCGCCGCTGGAGGCCTTTCTCACGGCCTTCGGGCACAACGGGCCGTTCCTGCGCAACGCCTTCCACCGGTTCTTCCGCGAGGAGCTCCTCGCGCTGCTGCGACGCTACGGCGTGGAGACGCAGGTCGAACGCGGCGGACGCATCTTTCCCGCTTCGGGTCGCGCCGCCGATGTGCGCGATGCGCTGTTGCGCTATGCGACGGAGCACGGCGCCACGATTCGCTATCACACCGCCGTGCAAGAGCTCCTTGTCAAGGAAGAGCACGTCACCGGCGTGCGGACGGTCGGCGGTGAAACGTTCCCCGCCGCCGCCGCGATTCTGGCGACGGGCGGCGCTTCGTGGCCCGGCACCGGCTCGACGGGCGACGGCTACGTCATGGCGCGCGACCTCGGGCACACACTCGTGCCCTTGCGCCCGGCCCTCGTGCCGCTCACCGTAGCGGAAAAGGCCCGCGCGAAGGCGTTGCAGGGCGTGAGCCTGCGGAATGTCGCGTGCACGCTCCTGGAAGCGACCCCCGGCGGCAAGGACAAGGTCCTCCCCCCGCCATGGCCCCTCCCGCCGACCGGCGAGGTGCTCTTTACCCATTTCGGCCTCTCCGGGCCGCTGGTGCTCAGCCTCTCGCTCGCGGCCGTGGACGCCGTCCGCGCCGGCAAGAGCGTCACGCTCGCGCTCGACCTCAAGCCGGGGATGACGTTCGAGGAGGTCCGTGCGCGCCTGCAACGGGAATTCGAACAGTATCCCCAGCGCAAGCTGCCCCATCTGTTGCGCGGCTGGCTTCCCGGCTCCCTGGCAGACGAGCTGGCGAAGCTCACCCCCAGCGGGGCGGAACGTCCCGTGTTCACCATCCGCGCGGGGGAACGGGACGAGCTGGCGACGCTGCTCAAGAATTTCCGCTGGCGCATCACCGGGTCGCTGCCGCTGGCGGCGGGAATGGTCACCGCCGGCGGGGTCGCCCTGAAAGAGGTAGACCCCCGCAGCTTCGCCTCGCGGCGTGTGGCCGGGTTGCACCTCGTCGGCGAGGTCCTCGATCTCGCTGCGGACACGGGCGGCTACAACCTGCAGGCCGCCTTCAGCAGCGGCTATCTGGCAGGGGAAGCGGCGGCAGGTGACTGAAGCCGACTCTCAGAAAGGTGTGCGGCTAGTGTTTGGGATGCCAGTTCGAACAGAAATTGACGATCCAGGCCGCCAGGGAAAGCAGTATTTTTATGTGCGGGCTCCGTCCACACATAAATCCAGTGGCCATATTGACTTGCCGGACGTCAGACATGACTTGCGGAAGGTCAATAAGCCGCGTCACCCCAGCTGTTTTGCCGGTTGGGGAGGACCATCTCACTCAATCCAAACGGCGTAGCTACTACATTCACGTACACGTAAGCAATTCAACAATAAGGAGGGAAGTCATCATGCGCAAACAAACAAGTATCGGGCTGGCCATAGCATTGGCTGCAGTCTTGCTCATCACTACAGCGGCATGGGTCAGTTCAAGTCCCACAGTGACGGCCGCCCCCACTGACTATTCTCCGCCTTTCAAAGCTGAGCGCATCGGACGGCTTGGCGGTGTGGTCAATGATGTGGTCACGAAGGACTCGTTCGCCTACGTCGCCGTTGACAACCAGCTGCTGGTGTTCAACCTCTCTAATCCCGCCGCTCCCCAGCTTTTAGAGGTCCTCGAATTGGGAACGCGCCCCCTGCTCAGTCTGGCAATCCGCGGCAACACGCTCTACGCCGGACACTGGGCCAAGATGATTCAAGATCCCAGCCTGGGAACGGTTTTCAAAGGCGGGCTTTTTGCCATTGACCTCACCGATCCAGCACACCCCGTGCTCGCCAATGACGCTGACGTACAGGTAGTCGCGGAATCCATCGCCATTGCTGGGTCGTATGCCTACATCACCAATGCCAGCAGCTTGATGATTTTTGATCTGACGGAGCCGTTCACCCCCACCCTTGTGGGCACGTGGCCCGGCTATCAGATTCATGGCGTTGCGGTCAGCAACGCTATTGCCTACGTCGCCGCCGACTCAGAATTGACCCTCCTCAATGTTGCCGATCCATCGAATCCCACACCGCTGAGCACGTACTCTCCCTTTTCCTTCTCCAATGTCAAGGTGGTAGGCGTTCAGGGCACCAATGTTTACATCGCGGGGGGAGTCTACGACGCCGTTGTAGAAGTTGTCAATGTCGCCACGCCTACCGCGCCGACTTACGCAGGGAACTATGCCCTGACGTACTCAGGGCAGGACCTTGGGAAATCTCAGGTCAAGGACTTCCTTTTCACGGGGAATTACCTCTACATAGCCGTGCGAGATCAAGGGCTCTACGTGGCTAACCGTGGCAACTTCGACGTGCCGACTCGGATGGCGGTTCCCGGCGGCATCAACGCCTTGGGATTGTCCGGCTCCTTTGTCTATGGCGGAGGCGACAATGGGGAGATGACGGTATGGAATGTGTCCACCCCCGCTACCCCCACTCCGGCGGGCGCGTATCACATGCCAGGGTATGCTGGCTACCAATCCCTGTCAAAGTCAGGCAACCACCTCTACCTCTCCGGCGCCACCCTGCATATCCTCAATGTCAGC
>JAAZNO010000544.1 GCA_012798275.1 Chloroflexota bacterium | reverse complement strand
TGTGGCGTTCGGTGGAACTGCGCACCCTCGCGTGCGAATCCTTCCTGCGGCCGATTCTCGACCTGGGTTGCGGCGATGGCCTGATCGCTAGCGTGCTTTTCGATGGCGAAGCGCCGCTTGAGGCGGGCTTCGATCCCTGGTGGGAACAGCTGCGGCAGGGAGCTGCCAGCGGCAGATACGTCAGCGTGCAGCAGGCGTATGGAAACGCCATGCCCTATCGCAGCGGCAGTTTCGGTACCGTCTTCAGCAATTCGGTGCTGGAACATATCCCTGATGTGGAGCCGGTGCTGCAGGAGAGCGGCCGGGTGTTGCGGCCGGGGGGGCGTTTCATCACTACCGTGCCGAGCGATGCTTTCCGTCGCTTACTGTCCGGTTATCGGAACTGCGCGGCAGTGGGCGATTTCGACGGGGCGGAACTGTATGCGCAACACATTGACGAGCGGCTGGAGCATTATCACTACCATTCTCCCCAGGAATGGGCGGCGTTGCTGGAGCGGGCGGGCATCCGCTTGCTCGCCGCGCGTTATTACCTGCCGGCGAGCGTCGCGGCCATGTGGGACAAGAGCAACGCCGATTTTGGCATTACTGAGCCCCGGCGTCCCTTGTATCACTGGCTGGCATCCCCGCGACTGCGGTGGCTGGGATTTCAGCCCCTCCTCCGGCGCGAAGTGGTACGTCGCCTGAGCCGGAGCTGGCGTCGCGCCTACGAGATGGATGTCCCGGAAGGCGGGGTGGGCGCTGGCTTGTTGGTGGTGGGGGAAAAAGTGTGACGCCTGCGCCCGTCGTGCCGGAAGTCTGGGATCAGTGGGTGGCGCGTCATCCCTATGGGACGGTGCTGCAGACCTCTCGCTGGGGGGCGTTGAAGTCCGCCTTCGATTGGGACTCGCAGCTGGTGACGTTGGGAAGCGCGGAGCAGCTGGCGGGGGGAGCGCTGTTGCTCACCCGCCGCTGGGCCTTGAGCCAGGCGGCGACGCTGGCCTATGTGCCGCGCGGCCCCGTGGTGGAGTGGCGCGCTGCAGCGCCGGTGCGGGAGCTCATGCAAGTTGTGGAACGGACGGCGCGCCGCAAACGGGCGTTGGCGCTGTGGCTGGAGCCGGAGCTGCCCGATGATCCTGCCAGTCGCGCCCTGCTCGCGTCGTTGGGCTATCGGCCCGCCGCGCGCACGATCCAACCGCGACAGACGATCGTGGTGGACCTCGCCGGCGATGAGGAGGCGCTCCTCGCGCAGATGAAGCAGAAGACGCGCTACAACATCCGGCTGGCGGCGCGCAAGGGTGTCGCCGTGCGCGAGGGCGGTCCGGAGGAGCTCCCCGCCTTTTATCGGCTGATGGTGGAAACGGGGCAGCGCGACGGTTTCGCCATTCACAGCGAGGCGTATTATCGGCGCGCTCTGGAGCAATTCCAGCCCGTGGGGCAGGCGGCGCTGCTGCTGGCCGACGTTGCGGGTGAGACGGTCGCCGCGCTGATGGTCTTTGCCTGGGGCGCGAAGGCCTGGTACTTCTACGGCGCCTCTTCGGAGCGTTGCCGGGAATGGATGCCGACGTATGCCCTGCAATGGGAAGCCATGCGGTGGGCGCGGCACCGTGGCTGTACGACTTATGATTTGTGGGGTATCCCCGACGCCGATGAGGAAACGCTCGAGGCGGAATTTGCGACGCGCAACGACGGCTTGTGGGGCGTCTACCGTTTCAAGCGCGGTTTCGGCGGACGGATCGTGCGCTTTGTGGGGCTGTGGGAGAAGTCGCTCAGCCCCCTGTATCCTTGGGCCTTGCGGCTGGCGCGTCTGGTACGGCGGCACGTGCCGGGTGCGTGATCCCTCATCCTATGGAAATTTCTTTCAGGAGCAACGTCATGCCTTTCAAATTTATTCCGCTTGCCCTTTCCGAGGTCATTCTCGTCGAGCCGCGGACTTTTACCGATGAGCGCGGTTTCTTTCTGGAGACCTATCGTTTGTCGGAATTCACGGAGGCGGGATTCCCGCCCTTTGTGCAGACGAATCATTCCCATTCTACCCACGCCGTGCTGCGCGGCCTGCACTTTCAGAAGCAGCCCGCCGCCCAGGGCAAGCTGGTCACGGTGGTGCGGGGTGAAATCTACGATGTGGCCGTGGACATTCGGCGCGGTTCTCCAACGTATGGACGGTGGGTAGGCGAGACCCTCTCGGCGGAGAACCATCGCCTGCTGTATCTTCCGGCGGGCTTCGCGCATGGCTTCTGTGTGCTCAGCGCGGAGGTGGACGTGATCTATCAGGCGACGGCGGAATACGTCCAGGCGCTGGATCGCGGCATTTTGTGGAACGATCCCGCTATCGGCGTGCGATGGCCTGTCGCCGAGCCGCTGCTCTCCGCCAAGGACGCGCGTCAGCCGTTGCTGGCCGAGGCCGACAACAACTTCGTGTATGCCGGGGAGTGAAGGGCTCATGCCTTCCTGGGTCACTTGGGCGCTGCTGGCCACCTTCACCTTTGGCTTCTGGGGATATTTCCCTAAACTGGCGACGCAACATCTGGAACCGCGAACAGCGTTGCTGTATCAGAACCTCGGCACCCTGCTTTCCAGCATCGTGTTGTTGGCCGTGCTGGAGGTGCGGCTGACCTTTCACCCGCGCGGCGTGTTGTTTTCAGTGCTGACCGGTGTCGCGGGCACGGTGGGGACCCTCTTCATGCTCATGGCCGTGAACAAGGGGCAGACTTCGGTGGTGATCCCGCTCACGGCGATGTATCCCGTCATCACGGTGTTGCTGGCGGCTCTCACCCTCGAAGAGCCGATCACCCCCAAGCAGTTTGTGGGCCTGGGGCTGTCGCTTGTCGCCATCTATTTGATGTCGTCCGCGTAGCGCGAGCGCCGGCAGCGGCGGAAGCCCGGTGTGAAGCCGCGCGGCAAGGGCGAGGACGCAAAACGGCGTTTTTGAATGCCATCTTTCATCGGTTGGAGTGAGCCTATGGGGCTATGGATCGTTCTGGGGGTGTTGGTGGGATTGGTGATTTTCGCCGCCAGATTTTTTTCTGGCGTCGTCATTTTCCCGCGCACGCATTCTCTGGAATACAGCTACGATTGGGAAGTGGAACACGGGAGTATCACCCCGGAAGGCTTCGGCAGCTGGCCCCGAGAGGAGGTGTGGATCCCCTCGCCCCACGGCTATGAGCTCCATGCGCTCTACGCACCCGTCCCAGGCTCGAGGCGCACGGTCATCCTGGCGCACGGCATCACCTGGACGCTTTACGGCTCGGTGAAGTATGCGGTGCTCTTCTACCGTCGCGGCTACAACGTGCTCCTGTACGATCATCGCCATCACGGCGGCAGCGGCGGCCGCAACACTTCCTTTGGCTTCTACGAGAAGGACGATCTCAAAGCGTGTGTGGATTGGGTGATAACGCGCTGTGGGGCGGAGGGCGTGATCGGCACGCACGGCGAATCCATGGGAGCGGCGACGGTGCTCCAACATGCGGCGATAGATCCGCGCATCGCCTTCGCCGTGGCGGATTGTCCGTATGCCAGCGCGCGCGAGCAGTTCGCCTATCGCCTCAAAGTGGAATATCACCTGCCGGCATGGCCGTTGTTGCCGCTCGCCAGCCTGATCACGTGGCTGCGCGCCGGCTGGTTTTTTGGCCAGGCTTCGCCCATTGCTGTCATCGGGCAGGTGGAGACGCCGATCCTATTCATCCACGGCGCGGAGGATGCTTACATCCCGCCGGCAGCCAGCGAGGCGCTTTTCAAGCGCAAACCCGGCGTCAAGCGGCTGTACCTGGCGCCCGGCGCGGACCATGCGCAGTCTTTGGCGACGGACCCGGAAGCCTACGACCGCGAGTTGGGGGCTTTTCTGGCCGAGATCGGGCTTGAGGCAGAGCCGGCGTCCGCATCTGGCCATTAGAGGGGAAAATCATCACGGGGTGTTCGTGTGCCTCCGTGAGCCGCAAGCCGTCTTAGTAAGCGCCGAGCTCCTGGAGGCGGTCGTCATCAATGCCGAAATGATGTGCGATCTCGTGGTACAGCACGTGCTGCACCAGGTCACGCACCTCGTCCTCGCTGACGCAACGCAGGACGATGGGATAGAAGTACAGGCTGATTTTGTCGGGCAGCACCAGCCCGTAATGGTGAGTACGGCGCGTCTGCGGCACGCCATGATAGAAGCCCAGCAATCCTATCGGCTGACTGACGTGCGCCTGGCGCAATGTCTCCGCATCGGGCCACCCTTCCACAACAATTTCCACGTTTTCCAGTTTTTCGCGGAATGTCGCGGGCAGCGCTTCGAAAGCCTCGACGACGAATTGCTGGAAGCGCGCTCGTCCTAGCCGGTGCATGGTCCCGGCTGAGGAAGCGCGGGCGCTTTCGCGTTCAATCCCCCCGTCCTCTGTGTCACGCGCGGCGTCGGGCGGCATTAGCTCACTACCACCCGTGTGCCAGTGTTGGGGGGTGCGTCCATCGTCTCCAGGTCATAGGGGACCTGGGGATCGGTCCACCGGAAAACCCACATCGCGGCGCGGCTGGGAACGTTGAGGCAGCCATGACTGTAGCGCCGTCCGTAATCGTTGTGCCAGTAGGTGCCGTGGATGGCAACGCCGCTGCGGGTGAAGTACGTCGGAAAGGGCACGCCGGTAAGATCATAATCCTCGCCGACCATGCGCCGGGTGTGGCGTTTGTAGAGGATGCGGAATTCGCCCAAGGGCGTGGGCGTTCTGGCCGTCCCCGAGGCGACGGCGGTGCTGAATACGGCCCGGTCGCCCTCATAACAGGTGAGCATCTGATTGCGGATGTCAATCTGGATCCATTTGTCGGGTTGCCCCGGCGAGATGGGCGTCAGCTCCGTGGGCGCAATCCGTCGTACTGACCAGAAGGGGACATACGGCCCCGGGGACCAGGTGATGCCTTCCTGAAGGCGATACCACCATTCGCCGGCGGCGTCGCGCGTCGCCGCGATGACGCGGTACACGGTCTGGTAGTAAAGCCGGCGGAGCACATAAG
>JAAZNO010000543.1 GCA_012798275.1 Chloroflexota bacterium | reverse complement strand
GAGTAAGCTGCGGTGTATTTCCTTGAATATCATGCGCCGCCTGGGTTATCGGTATATCCCTGACGGCCACCGCGCCGCAGCTGCCTTGCCTGATCGCGGCTTAGCCTGGCTGAGGTCGGTATGAGCGTTGATAAGCCCTACTTCGCTGTCGACACTGACCGAAGGTACTCCGAAAAGAGCACCGTGGCGCTAACGCATGACCAGTGGCATGTAGCTCTGATACAATTTGTCAGCCACTACCAGTTTGATCGCAATCCGGATGGGGCTGCCGCTTACCTCGACCTGATTGGAGCGACCACTGATGACCAGATCCCCCAACGTGTATTTCCCAACGCCATATCCGGAAGTGGAGCCCGTCAGGGTTACCAGTTGCGGCTGATTAGAGATAACGCCCCCACTGAGGGATAACATGACATCAGAAGGCAGCACATCCACTTTCCATGTGATGGATCCATCACCGATATTGAGCAATTGAAACGATTGCTGGGTTTGTGCAGTCCCCTTTTCCACGATGAACGTGATCTGATCCAGGGAAGCTGCCAGCCACGGATCCAAAACCGCGCGGCCAGTGCGGAAGGCATTCTGTCGGAACATTATCCACGCGGATTTCTGAAGCGGTACCTGCGCCGGCAACTCCCAAGCGAACAGGCGCCCCTTGTTGAAATCGTATTCCGCTGAACCAACCAGCACATCCAGACGTTGATTGCCGTCGAGGTCAACAATCGTCGGCGCCCCTCCAATAGAAAAGTATGTGTGCAGACGCATCTGAGGTTCCGTACCGTAGCGGAAGGGAGTGGCGTCGTGATTAAAGGCCACCAGATCCCAGCCGATGGGCGTGACGACCTCCAGATCCGCGTCGGCATTCAAATCCGCGATGATAGGAGAACCGACCATCGGCCCGGTCTGCCCGCTTTCGTTGATCGGACGCACGGGCCAACCGGGCAGCAGCTGCCCGTTGCCGTCCCAGGCGTAAAGATAGCCATCGGCGCAGGAGATAACGACCTCGACCAGACCATCTCCATCGAGATCCCCCAGCGCAGGCGAAGGATAGACATAAGCCTGCGTGGCGACTGGCCAACCCATCACGTCACGCCCATCGTGATGCCAGGCGTACACATGGTGCCCGCGCGGGGAGCCAACCTCCTGGCCTGTACCTACGACAATTTCGAGATCCTTATCCCCATCCAGATCACCCAACGCGGGAGAGGAATCAAAGTGCAGATCGAACACGCGCGGCCAACCTGGCGCTACTGTACCATCAACGTTCAACACCCAGAAGATGCCGCCGCCATCAACCGTGGGCAGATTCGGAGGGAAGCCCTGATGCGTGTATGCCCCAACGACAATCTCCATATCACCATCCCGGTCCAGGTCGCCAACTGCCGGAGAACCCCAGGTACTATCCCACAGGAAAAAGGGCCACCCCGGCATAGGGGTGCCGTCATACTTCAGCACATAGAGATATTGATCGAAACTGGCGACTATGACCTCCAGGTAGCCATCGCCATCCAAATCCGCTAGCGAAGGCGAGCCAAAAACGCCATCAGGATGCCCATCATGCCCCAGGTTCTCATCTCCTGTAACCACAGGCCAGCCGGAGAGCAGCTGCCCATTGCAGGCGAAGGCATAGATTCCCCCATCATTGGAGCGGTCCTCCCAACCCACCCCCACCACGACCTCGTTCAGTCCATCGCCGTTGAGATCGCCGATGGCGGGTGAGGAATTCACCTCCGCCGGCACCGTCACAGGCCACCCCGACACCACGGAGCCGTCAGGGTTGAAGGCATAGACCTGATGCCCGCGTGTGCCGACCACAATTTCGAGTTCACTATCCCCATCCAGATTGCCCACAGCTGGTGAAGACCGATCAATCAATTGCCCCGTGTTGACTGGCCAGCCAGTGCGATATCCGATTGTCGGCGGCGCCATCAGTTGGCGGTCCAGAACCGTTGCGCTGTTCCCAGTCTGCACCCCCAAGAATCCCAGAAAGAAGACGAGAACTATTGGCAACCCCACCAATATCCGCTTCGTCTGTATGTTCATGGATTCTTCTCCCCATGTCCGGATGTCCTTGCAACATCCCCCAAAAGCATTTCTCATGCTCCCTCTACTTCCACCCCTTATCTATAACTATTATACCAGAATCTAACTATAATTCAATAGCACAAAAGTACCGAAATCGCACACGTTGCAGTCTCATCCAGCGCCGACAACCAGGCAGGAGCAAGACCACTCCCGCCTCTAGCGGGCGTCAGGGGCATCTGAGATCAATGGGGGAAAAAAGAGAGAGGTGCGAGGCAGCTAACGAGTCCAGACATTGCAATGAGGCGGTTACTGCGGGTCGGAATCTTCAGGCAGGGCGTAAACGCGCTGTTCCAGGAGCGCCAGGCGCTGCATCAGAATGCGATGGCGAATCTCCAGGCGCGTCAAGACCATCGAGAAATATAGAATGACGCCTAGCTGCAGGAAATTCAGGATCCCAAAAATCAACGAAGGAGGGTAATACACCCCCATCCACCGCGCAAGCGTTTCCTGCAGATCCCGGAACAGAGCCAAAACCAGAATCACACTTCCGAGCACAAGCCAGATAATCGAGTACACTTCCCCCAGCTTGCGTCGCCGGACCAGGCCCAGCGTTCCCAGCATCAAGAAAAGGGCCACCGCGATGGCGATCACCTGGATGCGAATATCGAATTTCTGCGCACCAAACATCATACACCTCCTACAAAACCAGGTTCCCTAAAGACACACAGATACGCATAAGGGTTTTGCACTGTAAAGAGTGCCTCAGCGCCAACATTCTCTGCTTCAAGTACGATGTCCATCAGCAAGGGAACGAACGGGACTCCGCATCGCAGCCACCAGGACTGCCAACGTTACCTTGATCATGTAGTACACTGTCCTGAGTCCCCGAATCGACGAGCGCCCGACCTGTCGCCGGCGCATCACCACGGGGACTTCGACGAGACGAAAGCCATTGCGCACTAGCAGTACAACACCCTCCGGTTCAGGATAGTCCTGGGGGTAGTGCTGCGCCAGAAACTCGACCGCCTCGCGGCGGTAGGCACAGAACCCAGAAGTGCAATCCGTGATCCTTTGATGAGTAAGGATACGGATCAAAAAGCCCAGCCAGCTGATCCCAACCCGCCGCAACCACGAGGAGCGAAATCCACCGGCTTCGAGAAACCGCGAGCCGATAACGACGTCGGCGTGCATTTCGTCAAGGCTGCGCAAGAGATCCGCGACCGCCTCGGGAGGGTGCTGTCCATCAGCATCCACGCGCACCACGGCATCATACCCATAGCGCTGCGCATACAGAAACCCTGTCTGCACCGCGCTCCCGATCCCCAGATTGCAGGCGAGTTCCACAACGGTAGCCCCATGCACACGAGCGACTTCAGTCGTGGCATCGGTAGAGCCATCGTTGACTACCAGCACATCATACTGGGGATATTGCGTCCGCAGCGCACCCAGCAGGCCCGGCAGACTGCCCGCCTCGTTCCAGGCAGGAACAACCAATAACGGCCTAAAGGGTGCTGCTATCACGTTGCAGATCCCTTCAGGGAGCCGCCAGCAGCGTCGGCGGAATGCTCTGCAATCCCTCAAACTCAACGTGGGCTGCCGCATCCCGTACGAACCGGGCTCCCTCATAAAGCGCCAGGTACGACGGCGCATCCAGTCGCCACCATACGACCTGAACGTTGACCGTCCCCATGTCAATCTCCGCAGGTCCTACATCAAGCGGCACTTCGACACCATCGAGCCATCCCTCGGCAGCGCGCGAGGCCAGATCCACCTGCAAGCGCCCCGTTTGCAGAGAATCCGTGGGGGCAAAGTCGAGTCCCCAGACGCCAAAATAGTGCTTCTGTGCCTGATCATACAAGTGTAACCCCAAACGATAGGTCCAGTAGTTCCCCTGCGGCGGGATCAGTGCAATATCGTAGGTGAGGGCCGTCGCACTCGCGGACTGCGTCACAAAAGCCACCCCCTCTCGGCGGCGCGCCACCTCCAACCGCGAGGCCCCATCGCCCGTGTCCACTGCAAGCGCCTTTACGCGATAGAGGTACAGAGAGGCAACACCTTGATTCTCCAGAAAGAGCTTGTCCGTGTCCTGCACAGCGAAGTCAAAGAGCCAAACCCCGGGATCAAGGGAAACACAGGTTTCCGTCACATAAACCTCGGTACCGGGCGGAGGTGTCAGGATCAGCACCTGAACGGTGCGCGGAGTAACGCTCAGGGCAGCATCAAGGGAAGCAGCTCCCGCGATCTGCACGCGCAGGCGCGGGGACTCAATCTCGACCGTCAGCGTGGCTCCCGGAGCCCACACAGCCGACCCATCCGGCGCGTCCAGCGCCGCCAACGCGGCATCGGTACGTTGTCGCAGCTCATAACGGGCATTGCCCCAGACGACGCGGTACAGCTGCGGATTGTACCATGGCTCGTCCAGGGCCTCCCTGATCCGCCGGCTCTCTTGGGAACGCTCGACGAGAGCGTATTGATAGAAAGGAGACAGCGCCGGCATAGGGTTGCAGTTCTGCGTCAAAAGAGGCTCAAAATAATGAATCGGCCGGTTCTTGAGGAGGTAGCCGATCCAATGTGGCCTGACGCTGGGCCCCCCAGTGGACGTGCGGAGGTCTAGATCCAGCAAGAGCCAATCGTCGCCGGGCACGGGCTGGACCCCGTCCGCGATCTCAAGCAGCTCGCGGTCAACGGCGATCCGATCCTGCAAGGTGTAGCGTATCGTCCACAGCGTGTTGAAGCTGTTGAGCACGAGAAAGCCAGCAAGGAAAACCCCCACGGCAATGCGCCACCCGCGCCACTGCAACAGCTGACAAGCTCCCTGGGCCAGGAACGGCAATGCCAGCAGCGCAAGCAAGGACACGACTTTGAAATAGCCATAGGGGTAGCCGTGCGGCGGATTCACCCCGACGCGCTGCTGCAACGCCAAAAGCGCCGGCACCCCCAGCATGATCGCGGCCAGCAGTCGCAGCGCCGGGACGAGCCGCCACCACGCCAGAGCTGCGAGCGCGATCGCGATGAGCAGCATCCCCCGCAGAGGCCACGTCGACAGCTGCCACGCGCCGACGTCGTAGGCCGAGTTCGCATGGGCGATGAGCCCAAACAACTCCGCGATAGGCGGATACATTGTGATGTTCCCCGCTCCTACGGCGCTACTCTTTTCCGGATCCATCAGCTGCCCCACGTAGGTGAGCTCGGTCCAGGCGCGCATGACGGCGACGCCGTTTGTAAGCATCAATGCCACAAGCACAACCACGCCCCAACGCCAGGTGCGACGCGTCACCCGCCACCACCCGGCCCGGTCCTTGAGTACGGCCCGGCCCCATAACACCAGCGCACACAGTGCCCCGATCAGGCTCGCCAGAACCGCGTACACAGGATAGAGCGAGAACAATGCCGACAGTAACACCGCGAAGCCAAGGGCATCTCGCCAGCGCAGACTGCGCGCCGCCGTGAAGCCCCAGCTCAGCACAAGAGGGAACAGACTCATGGCAATGGTCTGGGAAAGAAAGTTGTCGTAGACAGCCCACAAGAGCAGATTGTGAATCGCCACCATCCCGGAAGCCAGAAGCGCGGCAGGCCGCCGCAAACGCAAGGTGCGGCGCGAGAACACGTAAAGCGAGAGCGGCATAAGCGCATAAAACAACACGGCTATCGTTGTGAGGAGCTGATAGCTGCGCTGTCCGGTGAGCACTCCCAGCACTCCTACAAGGTACACATCCCCGACCCGGAGCACGTTGATCTGGGAAGCGACCCAACCGTAGAAGGGATGCCCTGCCGGCACGATCGGCGCAACGAGCGCCCCTTCTTGGAGATACTCCGAGCGCACGGCATACGAGAGGCCATCAATCGTCGTGCCAACCGTCGTGAGATAGCCAAGGCGCAGCAAGGGGGCAAACGCCAATCCATACGTTGCCACCCCGAGCATGAGGATCTGCCAGTGATAACGGACGTGCAGACTGGGTCGGCCCCGGAGCAGCCATACCAGCGGAGCCGCCGCAGCGAGCCCGACGAACACCCAGACGAACTGGCGCACGTTCAATCCCAGCGCGCCAAAATAGTGCGAGAGGCCAGACACGATGGCGAAACCAAAAAAGGGAGCCATCAGCAGCCCATCGCGGTAGTAGCGTGGAGACCGCAACAACAGTAGGAACGTCAGACCAATGCCCCACAGCAGGCCCACAGAAATCGCCAGCTGAACGAGCCAGGCTCCTGCGAAATCCATCACGCCCCCCATCCCATCATAGGATCCGCCGGATGCAGCGCGGTGTGATACACCTCGAGGGTCTGACGCGCGGCCCGCTCCCACGAGAACCGCGACGCCTGCGCCAGCCCTGCCTGCCGCAGGGTCTCGCGGCGCTCCGCATCGAGGATCAATGCCGCCAACGCTTCAGCGAGCGCCAGCGTATCCGTGGGCGACACCATAACACCTGCATCCCCCACCACTTCCGGTAACGAAGACACGTTCGAAGTGACCACTGGTGTGCCGCACGCCATAGCCTCGAGCGGCGGCAAACCGAACCCTTCGTAGAGCGAGGGATACACGAACAGCAACGCACCATTGTACAGCGCCGGCAGGATCTCCGCCGGGACCTGCCCTACGACCCTCACAGCCTCCTCGAGCCCAAGCGCCTTCACTGTCGCGAATACATCCTCGAAGTACCAGCCAGTGGGCCCGACCAACGCCAGCTGCGGCACGGGGGCGGGAATCAGCATGCGTAGTCGCGCATAGGCTTCGACCAACCGCACAAGGTTCTTGCGCGGCTCGATAGTGCCAACGTACAACAGGTAGCCCTGCGGCGTCAGTTCCTGCGCCCTCAGCACCTCCTCGAGATACGCGTGATCCTCGATCGGATGAAACTCCGAACTCACGCCGTTGTACACGACCTGCACCCGCTCCGGCGCAATCCCCAGGTGTGCCACGATATCTCGCTTGGTCGCTTCCGACACCGCGATAATCACATCGGCCCGTTCCTGAGCGAAACGGAATTTTTCTTTGTGGAGCGCCTGGTTTTCCGCCGTGTGCAACTCCGGAAAGAGCAAGGGCGTCAGATCGTGCAGGGTACAGATGTTCACCGCTCCGGGCTGTCTCCACAGCAACACGTCCGAGGAATGGAACACCTCCACCCCCGCCAGGACGGACTCCAACTTCAAGCGCATGACCCGCGTCGCGACCAACGATAGTGGCTTGTAAAGCAAACGGTCAACGGCAGCAGCTACGTCTTTCAGGAAGGGACGCTGGACAGGTTGCCATCGCGACAGGCGGTAGTGCCGGAATCCCCGGCTATGGACCATCGTGCTGTTGGGGGAGGTCAGCGTCGCGACTTCTGGGCGCTTGAGCCAGCCGCCATGGATAGGATAATAATCCAGCAGCAAGAACTCATCATCATGGTCCACCGCCAACAGCGCCTTGACCAGATTAAAGTTCTGCCAGAAGACGCCCCCCGTCGCGACATACAGCGTAGTAATGTCAAATCCAATACGCATGAATCTACGCTCGCTCCCGATCGATCTGCAACAACCGCGCCTTGATCTTCTCCGCTGCGTGACGCCAGGTCCACTGTTCGAGAGCCTCTCGCGCAGCCCGCTGCCCCTTTCCCGCAGCTTCTTCGCGATGCCCGTAGACATGCCGCATGAGCTGCACCAAATGGTCTTCGTCAGCCTCGGCCCAACAGAATCCCGTGTAGTAAGGGCATTTGGCTTTCGCAGGGATCAGCTTCTTCACCTGCAGGGGATAGGCATTCGCCTCGTTCATGAAATCGGTCGGTGCACTCCACGCCGTGGCGATGACGGGCACACCACAGGCCATTGCTTCAAGGATTGGCATTCCCCACCCCTCACCCCGCGTAGGAAGCACGAAGCAATCCACCGAACGATACAGACTGCCGAGCTGGTGAGCGGGGATCTCCTGATTATACAATAGAGCGACAGGCGCGCCCCCAGGCGGCAGATCCAATGCGGCAATTTGCGCCTTCACATCTACACTGGGATCACGATTAAAGACCTTGAGAATCAATAAAACATCATCCTCCGCTTTGAAGGCCCGGGCATACGCCCGGAGC
Organism: Chloroflexota bacterium; assembly: GCA_012798275.1. GTDB lineage: Bacteria > Chloroflexota > Anaerolineae > B4-G1 > SLSP01 > JAAZNO01. Next base: position 11,917 of record JAAZNO010000543.1, on the reverse strand, counting down.
AAAATCTCGGGCGCCTTGCGCTCCCCCCACTCAAAAACCGAAAGGAACGTGTAACGCAGGGAGGCCCGAAAAGCGCGGATACGCGGGTTGAAGTAGTCGGCGTTCACACCCAACGGCATTACATAAATGGGGCTGGTCACGCCGCTGGCCCGGAAAGTCTCCGCGTTAAACGTGCTTGGCACCCAAACCTCGTCGAGCGCGTTGCACAGCTGCACCCAATCCGCAGGGATGCCATTCACTTCCAGCATTGTGTAACCGATCCGATAGCGGCCACTGTTCTTGATGAAGAGCTCACCGGGCGCATACACGACCTGCGGCAGGCTCAAATCTTTCGGGCGCTGCCGCATCGCAGCAATCCGATGGTCGTCTTGCTGGGTATCCATCCAATCCGTGCCGTAGAGGTATGCCAGCCGCACGTCAACCCCCAGTGCGTCGAGCTGCAAGATCAGCTCCCGCGACGAGACAGCATAGCCGGAAGGAGATCCTACCTCGGAATGCCAGAGCACCCGCGTCTCGTATTTGCTCATTAGCTTGCGCCCCCATCGCTTACGAAAAGTCCTCTGCGATTTGTAGAACATCTTCGAGAAGCTTGCCTTATTGACCTTAGTGCTGACGTTCTCGTGATGCACCAGGGTCACGCCGCCAGCACAGAGCGTACGAAACCCTGCTTCGGCAGCGAGCAGACAGTAATCTGTGTCTTCGAAGTATGAGAAGAACGCCTCGTTCAACGGACCAATGGCCTCGAGGACAGCACGCTTGATGTACATGCACGCCCCCGTCACCGCCTGGACCTCGCGGTCGTAGGCATACTGGTTGACATCCTTTTCCAGGCTGCCGATCTGCTGCCCCCAGAAGGAATCCAGCGGCATGTACGCCCCTGCATGCAACAGCCGCCCGTCAGGCAAGATCATGCGACAGCCAACGATTCCGACATCCGCCGCAGAGTACGCCACACGCCGCAGCTCCTCCAACCACCCATCTTGCTGGATCACGATGTCGTTGTTTAACAACACCACATCTCCTGTAGGGATTGCGCGGATGCCAACATTGTTGCCCCGGACAAAGCCAAGGTTCCTGCCGTTCTCGATCACCCGCACCCAGTCAAGCCCGCGCAGATAGGCGACCGTGCCATCGGTGCTGCCGTTGTCGACGACAAGCACCTCCACGCCAGCGCCAACAGCCGTATGCTGACGCACGGACTCCAAACAGGCCCGTGTGTAGTCCAGACCGTTCCAGGTGAGGATCAGCAGCGTAACTTCAGCCGCCATGCTCTCCGCGCTGCGACTCAATCTGCGACCGGAGCTTGGCCTCGTGCTCAGAACCGCCACTCTGTGCGAGACGTTGCACTTCCGCCATCAGCGCCTCCTGCTCCTCCGCCAGACCCTCGACGACCCGAGCGGTATTGAGCTGGAACGCCCGGACCTGCTGCAAGATCGGCTCGAAAAACCACCAGGTGAGCCGGCGAACCAGGTGCTGAAAGCGAATCACCCACGGTCCTATTTTGGGGCGGGTGGAATGAATGATGGCATTGCCGTCAAGGTTCGCCTGCAGCCGCAGCTGACGCGCCTGCTGTACGAGCTGCTCCTCCCGCCGGCGCACAAACGAAAGGTCTAGCGAGATTGCCTCGCCCCCTTCCCAATGGCGCAGCCCTTCGGCAACGGCGTGCAACACACCCTCTACATCCCCAGTATCAGCATGGACGCTGAAAAAGCTCATAGTTTCGACTCCGTCATCCCTTGTGCGACGATCTCGCGCAAACGAGCATATTGCCGCTCCCACGTAAACTGCTCTTGGACCTTCAAGTAGCCCCGCGCCCCCAGGCACATCGCGCGCTCCGGCTCGGCAAGAAGCGTCCGGATTCCCTCAGCCAGGCCAGCCACATCGCCGAAAGACACCAGCAGCCCATCCTCGCCATCGCTCACCACGTCGACCAGCGCCCCCGCCCGAGCGCCGATCACGGCCTTCTTCAACAACCATGCCTCGAGAAACACAATTCCAAAGGACTCAGTCCGCGACGGCAACACCACGATATCGGACGCTGCCAGGGCATCCCATTTTTCGCCGTCCGGAACCTGCCCCAGCAAATGGCACCAGCAGCTCCAGGCGCCAGGTAGGCGCGCAACCGCCTCGATCACCGCGCGATCTGCCATCCCTACAAGGGCCAATTCTAAAGGAATTCCTGCATTCCACAAGCGGCGCGCCGCTTCGAGTAAGTGCAGCGTGCCCTTATCGTAACCAAGAGCGCCAAACGTTGCCACCAGCGGGGCAGTGATCCCATGTCGCGCACGGAAACGCTGCCCGTCCACACCGGCGGGGGGGACATTCTCGACCCCGGGGCTGAGCACTGACATATGCTCAGGGTCGAAACCACAATCCAGCAAATACCGTCGCTCCGTCTCAGTCTGTGGCAAGATCCGCGTAGCACCGCGCAACAGACGCAATTGATGCGGCATGGTGTAGAACGCGGGACGCGCCAAGTGCAGCAACGGCAGGGCCAGCCAGGGCACGCGACGACGGCCAGCTTCCCGGGCCACCGCCGCTGTCAACCCTTCCAGCGTCAAATTCCAGGCAAAATAGAGATCGGCAGGCAGCACGGCAAGGCACTCCGACAGCGCTGGCACCCATGGCACGTAGCGCGTTAGCGGCAACGCCAGCTGCGGCGAAATGTGCGACAGCAACCACATGAGCCGGCGCAGGGCAGGGAACGTCACCTCCCCTAGCGGCAGATGGCGCAGCGGCAGGCGGACAAGGGAGACTCCCTCACGCTCGGTCGGCGCATCACCCGCAACCATCCGTCCTCGTACAGCCCACAGCGCCTCCAACGCATCCGCCTCGGTAGCGAGGATCATCACCGAATGTCCATCGAGGACTTGACGCCGAGCCAATTCGAAGACGTAATGCTCCGACCCACCCACCACGGGCCAGACCCGATGAGTCACGTGAATGATGTGCATGACACTTTTCACGCTTCAACGATGCCGATAGATCGCTACCTGACGATAGGCATTGCTGAGCGTCTCCACTTTGTCAAACTGAGCATCAATAGTTACCAACACCTCCGCTGTCTCCGCCTCAGTCTGGACTATGAAAAGCACCTGATCCACCACCAGATATTCAGACCGTCCGAGAAGGTCAAGAACCGTCGGCAAGGGCAGGGTGTACAGAAGCCAGTACGGGCGATCCGCGTAATACGCCACCACTGGAGCCTCGTGCACCACCGCAATCACCGTCGCGGGAGCAGTATGGGCTTCGAGATATTCTCCCGCCGCCTGCAAGGGCCCATAGTAGCGATCGTTTTGCACGGCGCGCGATTCGAAGCCTGCATCCAACCAACGCGACAAGCCCACAGTCTCTCGCGGCAGAAGGCGCAGCGGCGAGATATCGATCAGCAACAGCGCGCCCAGGAGCAGCGCTCCAACTACTCGCCAGACATCCCGGCGCAGCCAGGCGAGCAAACCCTCCCAATCGCCCAGCAGCCCGATCAACACAGCAGCGGCGGGGATCAAACCGATGACATAGCGAGGTTCCTTCAGGCCCATAAACACCGAAGCAACGACGCCCAGACCGAGATATAGACCCCATAAGCCGGCAATTGGATGGGGGCAACGGCGCGTATGCCAGGCCCATAGCCCACAGGCCGCCAGGAGCAACATCGTGCCCCAGCCTAATACGTCGCCACCCAACGTCCTCAGCCAGGGTAACACCCCAATGCCCATCCGCGCCGCATCGCCGCCGGCCCCAAGGAGCGCCGCTCCCCACCGTGCCAGTACCGCCCGGGACTGATCAGGCGAGAGCGTCCACGCGAACAGCGCCCAAGCGGCAAACCCCACGAACGTCGGCAAAGAAAGCGCCACCCCTGCCGCGATCCACGAACGTGCCCGCCGCGCTCGCAGCACGACATAGAGCAAAGTAACGGCATAGAAGAGCAAGGCAATCTCCTTAAGCAAGACCGCCAGCGCGAGGTTCACACCTGCCAGCCACAAATCAGACTGCCGTCGCCGATCCTCCCAGCGCGCCACGGCGGATCCCGCCGCCAGCAGCGCGAAGACCATGGGGACTTCCATGCGGATGAAGTAGCCATAGGTCGCATAGAAAGAATTGACGCCCACCAGCACGGCGCTGAGGAAGCCTGCTGCCAGCCCATTACGCTGTTGCACGAGTCGGGCCGTCAGGAGAACGGAACCGAGGGCAAATGTTACTGTTACTAGCCGCAACAGACTCACGTTGTCCCCAAATATCTCACGCAACCCGCTCAGGAAAAACACATACAGTGGCGTGTGATCGAAGAAGAAGACCCCCGTCTCGCCGATAGACCGGAGCGGCAGGCCGAGACGCTGAATGTTGCGGGCGACGTCCATGAAGATCGCCTCGTCGTACTCCAAAGTGTGAACGGACGCAATCAGGATCCCCTGGATCAACAGCGCCAGACCCAGCGGGATCAGCAGTGCAAGGACCTTCCAATTACGGCTGGAGGCCGGCATGAGCATCCCTGATGACGAATTCTACGAAGGCAGCGACCTGTCGCCCGATGTCGGCCGGCGTGCATTGCTCCACGATATACCGCCGCGCTGCCGCCCCGATCCGCTCGCGCAATGCCTGTTCCTGCAGCAAAGCGGAAAGGGCCTGAACCAGCTCGGCAACCTCAACGGCAGCATCGTAGGGGATCTTGATGACCGATTCGTCGGGGAGTTCGCTGAACGAGCCCGCCTGCGTGACCAGGACGGGCTTACCCGCCGCCATCAACCGAATCAGTGTCCCCGACATCTCGCCCCAGGTGGGGTAGCGCAGATTGATGCCGATATCAACCGCCTGGATATACTGCTGTAGCCTCTCGAGAGGCAGCCACCCGGTCAGGCGCACCCGCGTTTCAAGTCCCCGCGCTGCAATCTCCTGCTCGACATCATAGCCTGCCACCGCTTCACCCACACAGACCAGACGCAGGTCGGGAAAATCGGCAAGTAGAGGCGGCATTGCTGCCAGAATCGAAGCCAGACGCTTGTTAGGGGCCATGAAACCAAAGGCGCCCACCACGCAGTCGTTGGGACTGAAGCCAAGCGCTGCCCTTGCCTCCATCGGCGACTCGCGCGTCGCATCCAGCGGCGTTACATCAAGGTGGGGGATCACTGCTACACGGGCCTGAGGAAACGCCCGGAGGACTCGCCGGCGCATGTCATTGCTGTGCACGATGAGGCCCAGGCTGGCCCGCGCCACGCGCTCAAGCAAGGGATCTTCCTCCGGCACAAGCGCTTCCGCAGTCCGCAACGAATGCCACGCCCGTTGACACCCCTCGCGGCCCCGGGCGAAGCCGAGCTCCCGCACATAATCCGCCACGAGACCACGACTCAGCGTGCGCGCGTGCACGAATGGTAGCAGATTCCCATCATGCAGCATCGTGATACCGGGAAAGCGCCGCAGCAGCGTGTAAGCTGTCTCGTGGTAGCGGATGGAATTCCCCATCGCATACAGCGGAACGATCCGGCCGATCCCCCAGTGTTCGAACGCCGAGGGAGGACAGATCGCATCGACGAGAGCCGGCGGAAGCTCGAGAGGGACGTCAGCGTCTGTCACCACAACGAGCTCCTCAAAGTACGGTCGCAACGCCGGCAGCAGGGCATAGTCGTAATCAGCAATGCCCGTAGGCTGGGGAGGCCAGGGACCCACAAACGCCAGCTTCAAGCAGCATCTCCCGAACCAGGTAGGCGCTGTTCCAACTGCTCTACCCGCCGTCGCAGCTCGTGCAGCTCTTCAGTCAGCGAGAGTAGCATCTCCGTGGTTTGCCGGCGGAGGTCCGCCTGTTCTTGATCCAGTGCACTAGCGATCGTCTGTTCAACAGACACTTCTTCAGACACTTCAGACACTTCTTCACGAACCCGGGCAAGCTCGAGTACCAGCTGGCGGTTAATCTCGTTTTGCTGTTCCAGCAACGGGCGGACGTACCACTGCGTCGCTACGCTGTTCCAGAGCTGGCGGAACCAGATGATGATCCCGCCAATCAGCGGTTTGTCTGAATGAAACGGGCGCTCAAACACCACCCACCAGTCATCGGTTCCGTCCATGGTCTATCCTTTCAGCGCAGCGCGGATTTGCTCCCATTCCGACGTCTGAATCCATGTATGTCCCAGCCGCACCAGCCCTTCCTGAGGTACTTTTCCTGCGATAACTTCGAAGGTGTAGGCGCGCTGATGATGTGCATAGGGCTTGTACTCCGTAGCGGTAGGGTCGGAGGCTGCTACCGTTAGATCGTACTTCCCAGGGCGCAAAGGCAAGTCCGGCACCAGCAGATAGATTGAAGCACACTCAGAGGCAGGAAAATTGTATAGCACCTGCGAATCTGGGTTTGCAACACGCACACCTTCTTCGGTGTAGATACTCACGCCGAAAACCGCCTGGCGTATGGGTTGCAGGCAACGATAGTCAATGCGGACCACAAACGGTGCACCGTTGATGAAAGTATGCGTTGGACGTTGTTGCTCATCCAGTGTAACACAGTCGAGAATCTCAAGGTCACCGCTCCCCAGACGTCGCCCCCGCTCGTCTGTGTTGCCCAGATCCCAGATCTGCAAACCCCGCTCGCGAAGGGTGTGATTCAGGTACGCCCGCACCACCTCGTCGGGATGACCTTCCAGCTCAGGAAGCGCATTGTACAGCCAAATGGCCCGATCACACACACGGCGCACCTCCTCGAGGTTATGAGAGACATACAAGATGGAGGCGCCTTGCCGCTGAAGCGCCGCGATCCTCTCGAGGCACTGCTGACGGAAGGCGTAGTCGCCAACGGAGAGCACCTCGTCAACTAACAGGATGTCCGGGTTGACGGCCGTTGCCACGGAGAATCCCAGCCGCACTAACATGCCCGAGGAATACTGACGCACCGGCATATCAATGAAATCGCCGATGCCGGAGAAAGCCACGATCTCATCGAAGCGCGAGACCATTTCCTTGCGACTTAAGCCGATAATCGCTCCACTCAGAAAGACGTTCTCCCGTCCCGTGAGATCGGGATGAAATCCCACGCCGACTTCCAGAAGCGCCCCCACCCGTCCATGCAAGCTCACACGGCCACTGGTCGGCTCAACAATACGCGCGCCCAGCTTGAGGATCGTGCTCTTGCCCGCACCATTATCGCCGATAATGCCGACCGCCTCGCCGGGCATGATCTGCAGCGAGAAGTTCTGCACGACCCAAAACCAGTTCTGGGCAGGCGGGCGGCGATGCCCTGAGACGAACAGGTCCATGAAGGAGCGAGCGCGATCATAGTGCCGTGCGAACCGCTTGGATACGTTATCGAAAACCAAAACAGGTTCCATGCTTCACCGTATGGGTGTGAATTCGATCACCGAAAAGCCCATTGCCCATGCTTCAGCGATTCCTTGAGTGGGGCAGATATCGAGGAAAGCACGACATAACTCTGAAAGTGTTCACTGTTGGGGAACGTCTCCTGAAGATAAGCCCGTACTGCCGGAGAGACACTTTCAAGGGTCGTAGCCGTATTCACCGCAAATTGCACAGCCTCCCTTTCCACATCGGTCTGAAGCAAAGCTACATCGGTCAAGTAACCACCGGACCATTGGATAAATTTCCGCTCCGCGAAAAATCCCACATCTTTCGGGCTGAGGATCACAGCATCGGGCGGCGAAGCCAGTTGGACCCACTGCGCAGCCGCAAGTACCCCTTGTTCGCCAGGATTGTACAAGGTTCCACCTGGCCGGCGCACCCAGTGTACCGCCGAGATCAAGCTCGTTACAAGCAACAACGCCCCTAGGGCAGCAAGCACTATCCTCCACCGCGGTTCCGCTACACGGAACCACGCGATCCCCTCACCTGCCAGGTACAGGAAGAACAATGGCAGCAGAAAAACAATGTACTTGTAGAATCCATAGGCATCGGCTTTCAAATAGCCCTGCGAGAGCAAACCCACGGTCACCATCGTTGGCAGAAAGCCACGCGACAGATCCGGGCGATTCGGAACCAAGTTTCGGGCAACGAACAGCAAAGATATCACACATGCCAGCCAGCCAAATTCCTGAAGATAACGCCCCACATAAGTGACTGTTCCCTGGATCTGGCCAACAATTTCATGCAAACTTAGTTGAATTCCAGCACGAGCGAAGTTATGCAGAAAAGGTTGGGAAAAAGGCAATTCCAAAACGTGGCAGAAGATCCAAAACGCCAGAAGGAAAGCCCCAGTCCCCCCTATCAGCGAGAGCCAAATTGTCCAAGGTGGTCGAGGTCGCGCGAAAACTAACCCGTATACTGCTGCCCCCAGGCATAGTGCCACGGCCACCCCCAGACTCGTGAACCATGCCAGGAGAACGACCACAGCCAGACCCAAAGAGAAATTCTTTATGCGCCCAGCATGCACAAAACCATAGGCAAACCAAACAGCAATACAAGGAGCTAACGTAGCACTATAGTCTATCAGAGCCGCTCCACGGATCGCCAGTCCATTCAGCCCATACAATATCAGTGTCAACAGAAAAACCGGACGGGCAACTCGTGGATAGAGCTCGCGGCTCAGGGCCACCAACCCTAGCAGCATCCCCGCCCAGAAGACAAGATTGAAAGCGCGCAACCTTATGCTATTCTCTGGCGTAAGCGGCCATAGGCGAAAGACCAAGGACCCAAGATAGATATAGAGAGGGGGATGCCACATCCCATAAATATAGCGGCTGTTACCATCGGTAAGCGCAAAGAACGTCTCTTTGAGGATACCCGCCTCTGGCTTGTAACGATAGAATTCAAACTCATGGCCGCCTAGAGTACGGCTGCCCAGCCACAACAAACGGTCGGGGGTCACAGCCACCTCACCGGCATAGTACAACGGTAACCCCATCCGGACAATATTGCGCATACACTGAAAGTAATCAACTTCATCCAGCCGAAGGGGATTCTTCAAAGCTTCTAGTCTGAAGGCAGTTACCAACCAAGCGAGGGCCAGCACGATGCCAATTCCATATGCAATCGAGGCTATCTTCCCTTGCTTCAAGGTGGCCATAACGTTATCCTTCTGCCATTGTGTCCAATGTATATGGTCCGACAAGCAAGGGCATTCCTCATGTCCCGCATTTTACAGGATCAAAAAGCACGAGAGCCACCAAGCTCAGCCCCCCCTACCTATTTGTAGCCTCGAGCCACGAGAGGCATGTAGAGCCTCTGGGCATTGACCAACACCAGACCTTGCATAACATTATCGGATTCCGAGGACTCATTGATCAATTCGCTACTGTCGACTTTTACCCAAAAGTAGTGCGCACCCGTCGGCACATTGCTCCACGCAACAAAAACGGTCTGTCGAAGGGTTCCACACCCTCCCAGCTCATTGAGAGCCGCGGAGCCAAGCGGCGACGTCAACGCGGCGTCGCTGTAGAACGTTACCTGGACAGGGGTGCTGAGCTGGCAATTGCCATTGTTGCGGATGTCCGCCGATAACGTGACCGTAACAGGCGAGGTCCCATCGCTGGCGTTCTTCACCACCCCTGGCACACTTGTCGGCAACAGATTAATCTGAGGAGGGATGGCCGCAACATACTCGTTCCAGGCCTGTCCCGGAACAGTCAGCTGGAAAGGGTTGACTGTCGAATTAACTAGGTTGCTGGCAAATCCTGTGGCAGAAGTTTCCAGAGTGAACCACAGCCACTGCTGGACCAGGCGGTTAGAATCCTGAGGGTATCCCAGGCCCTCATCCGTCTCCGTGCGCAAGTAGTCGAAAGTCGCCTCCATGAAACCAGCAACGCGCTGCGGATAAAAAGTCCGTTGATTCTCATCGCAAAAGCAATATTCCCAGAGATTAGGATCCCCTGTGCAGGTCTGCACCGAACACTTGCCATTGGGATTCTCAGGTGTAGGATAGTCATACGGCAGCAACAGGCTGTACTCACTCAAGATGAGAGGCTTGTTTCGCTCGCCGTGATCCGCCATCCACTGGCGCATCCGCACTACCTGCTCGGCGAACAGGGTCAGGCTGTCGTGCTCGGCGTAGCAGTAGGTGTTGGGGTCGGCGCAGTTGAAGCTGTGCCCAATGGCGAGTGCCGGATCGGTCCCCAAGGCGATGTGTGCGTCGCCGTCCCCCGTTTCAGAAAGGATGTAGAGGTGCATGTTCCACACATCCACAGGCATTGAAGTTCCGTATTTCTTCAGGTAGGTATTCCAGACGATATCGAGATATTGTATGCGCCCCGGCGTCACCTCCACCAGCCCGGCGATGGCAACTCGCGCCGAAGCATCCCGCGCCTTGATGAAGGTATACACATCGTGGTAGGCTTGAGCGTACTGCTGAGGGCACACGTCATCCTGAGCCAACCGGCGGTCGGGCTCGTTTCCCACGATCCACAGAGCTCCAGGATGCGCGGGTATTAGGGAGCCAAGGCCATTAGGGCCATCAGTCAACGGTGGGTTGATCCAATATCCGTAGTCATCCCTGGAGCACGCCACGGGCGCATTAGGATCAGGTGGGTCATCGGGGCGACTCTGAGAAACTCTAATGACTTGAGCGTATTCCGCCCCCGCCATTTGCGCTGGTGTTGTCAATTTACTAAAGAAGTCCAGATACCAGCCTACACCGAAGTTAGAGATAACGTTGAAATCCTCCCACTGCTCGTGCCAGCCGGCGACGCCGAACCGGCAATTGGGAAAGGAAGCCGTTGCTCGAGTCTGGCTTAGCGTGGTAAGAGAGGAATTTGCAACATCGAGTTGATCGGGGCCTTCAGTGGCAGCAACCATCGGCACCATGTCTCCCGATGACGCCCCCACCACGACCAGAATGGACAGCCAACACACAGCACGCAACAATCCTTCGACCTTCATCCTATCCTCCAACTATGATATCACCGCTTCGCGCCTGAGGCGCGCCGGCGTAGGATTCCCAGCACAATCAAGACAACGATCCCCACTCCCACCAGAACGCCACCCAACACCAGTATTCCCTGCCCCTGGAAGAACCCGCCGGCTGTGGAGGTCACCTCCGTCTCCGGGGGAGACGCTTCGGCGAGAACCGTCGCCGTGACGATCGAGGTGGCAGTCGCCGTTGCACTGGCAGTGGGAGTCGCGGTCGCCGTGGGCGTTGCCGTTGGCGTCGCCGTCGATGTCGGTGCCGGCGTCAGCGAGGGAGTATCGGTGGACGAGGAAGTCGCGGTTGGGGTGCGGGTCGCCTGGACGACGACAAGGGTGGGATAAGGCGTTGCGGTGGGGGACAACGGCGTGTCCGTCGGCGTCGGTTGCGGTGGCGGCGGCTGCGCGGTCGGCAGTTTCGGCGTGTCCGTCGGCGGTTTCGGCGTGTCCGTCGGCGTCACAGGCGGTGTCCGCGTCGGCACCGTCTGCCGCGTCTCGATCTGCCCCGGTTGGGCCCACACAAAAGGTAACGCACCGAAAGCAAGCAGAATACCCAGCAATTCCATAGTCCAGAGTATCTTCTTTAGGCTCATCGCCTTCCCTCATCTATCAATCACTATGCAGGCGTATGTTACATGCAGGTAAGACTTCACTTAGCCGTGGGAAGCGCTATCGGATTGACAAATCCGCTATTCCAGATGTACTAACTCCATTTTACAGTTGGAGGTAGAAATGCAAGACCAAAAGGCGTTTCGTATACCCATCCGCTAGTTTTGAAGGACTAAAGGCCGCCCCCACCTGGATGCCTACGCCTACCGAGGTATTCCCTGTCAAGGCGCTGCCGCCCTGTTGGATCTCGTCTGGACGACACGGACGGCTCCCTAAGGTCATGCTGCTCGCATCGCCAAGTGGTGGGCTTGAAATTTGAGAGATTATAGCAGTGAACATATAGCAGCAACCCCCTCCCGCCAGCAGCTCATCCCGCGGCAGAGCCCCGTCGCCGACGGGCCACGAAGAACAAGGCGACCCCCAAAATCATCAGCACGCCCCCGCCGATGAGGAAAGGCGCCATCCCGCCCCCCGCCGCCGG
>JAAZNO010000542.1 GCA_012798275.1 Chloroflexota bacterium | reverse complement strand
CGGCGCGAGCAGCCCCTGTTCGAGAATTTGTTCCAGCGAGTAGAGCTCCGCGCCAGCTGCTTCAGCCTCCGCTGCGACGGCGGCCTCGGGTGGGGTCGAGGGGACAGGGGCCGGCGAGATATCGGACGTCGCTGCCGGCGCTGAGGATGGAACGGGAAGGGGCGCCGGCGGCAGGATTTCCCGCGCCTCTTCCAGAGCTCGACGCGCATAATACATCACCGTCCCCAACTTGATCTCATGGCCAAAAATGATGAGCAGGAAGATCGTTGGCAGGACCTGCGCCGAATAGACGCTGTATGTTTCCCCCTGGTGGTAGTTTAGCCGAAAGGCGTCCTGTTCCCCCAGGAGCGAGGCCACCCCGGCGGTCGCTGCGAAATCCCCCGCGATCAAGGCGGTCAGCGCGCTCACATTGATCTCCTGGAGGGCGCCTTTGCTCGCTATGACCGCGCCGCTGCTTTCCAGCAACAGCACACATCGCGCGTTCACCTCGGCGCGGAGCTGCGCTAGAGTGTCGTCGAGACGATCCAGCACCTGAGGCGGCAGCCGGAGCTCCCACGTTTTGTCCGCTCCTGGCGGCAGGCTGCGGCGGTAACGCGCTACTTCGCGTTCTACAATGGAGAGCAATTCCTCAGGATGATAGGGTTTGCTGAGGAAGTCATTTACGCCATAGCGCAGCGCCTGCACCACCGTTTCCATGGTTCCATGGCCGGTGAGCACGAGCACGGGGAATTGAGCCCCCTGCTGTTTGAGCGCCTGGAGCAGCTCAAAGCCATCCATGCCGGGCATTTGCAGGTCCGTGATGAGCATCTCGAAGCGGCGCCTGCGCAAGACTCCCAGGGCTTCCGCTCCGCTGCTCGCCGTCGTCACCGCGTATCCTGCGTAAGTCAGGATTTGCTCCAATCCCGTTCGCGTGACGGCCTCATCGTCTACGACTAAAATCTGCGCTTGTGTTGGCATCGTTCTCACTCAGGCAGGCGATAAATTTTTCCCATCAGGTCAAGCCCGCAATCCAATTCTCGCACCCATTGAATGAACCGTTGGACATTCTCTTTGCCCATGATCATCGCTCCGTGCTGGGGGGCGATGATTTCGATGTCCAGGGGCGCAATCATGTCGGCCCAGAGCCGCAGTACCTTGTTGGTGGGGAAGTAGCGGCGATGAAAGCCGGCCATGTATTGGATGTGATCGTCAAAATCAGTGACTTTGACGTAGGTCTGGCCCAGCGACGCGCCGAGGTCGCCGGAGTAGAGGATCTTGGAGATCGGATCGTAGATCTGGAAGTTGCCGGCCGAGTGGATGAAGTGCGCCGGCAACAACTTTAGCCGGGCGCCGGCGAGATCCACTACCATTCCCCCATCTGGTATGGGGATGATATTGTTGACCACCAGCTCATCTACGCCAAAGTGTGCGATGAAACGAATCCACGGTTGGGGCAGGAGTCCTCTGGCATTGGTGATCATCAGCCAGCCGTTGGCCGCCGCGATGATGTCGGGGTCCTGGTGGGAGAAGAAGATGTAATCCAGGGCGCCCAAGGGCAGCACGGTCGCGAGTTCGCCCACGGCTTCGGAATAAACCTTGTGCCCGCCAGGATCGAGTAGCATCCCCCGTCCATTATGGACAATGATGTGTTGATTTGCTTGCACCATCTCGCCAGAGGTGAAATCCTCTAGCAAAATATTCTTGTGTTCCGCATTTTCAAACAATGTTTGTGTTGGCATCGAGCGTCTCCT
>JAAZNO010000541.1 GCA_012798275.1 Chloroflexota bacterium | reverse complement strand
GCTGGGGCAGAACAAACGGGCGATGGCAGAATACAAACGCGCCATCTGGCATTTCCGCGAGGCCGATATCAAGGACGAGATGGCCGCCACCCTCACCAACCTGGGGTTCATTTATGTCCAGTTGGGCCTGGCTGTTGAGGCTGAGGCCACGTTGCGAGATGCCATCAACCTGCGCAAGAGCGGCCCCCCCGTGCCGCTGGCGCACTCCCTGAACACCCTCGGCCTGGCGTATACCTACGACGATCGCCCGGACCAGGGCGCGCGTCGCTGCCAGGAAGCGCTGAAGATTTTTGAGGACCTGCAGCACCTCCGCGGGCAGGGCCTGGCGCACCTGGCGCTGGGGCTGGCGTATCGCGTCCGCGGCGAGGAATGGAAGGAGGAGCTCTGTTCTCCTGAGGAAGCGGAGGGCTTCTTCAGGACCGCTCAGGAGCATCTGGAGCGGGCGAGGGACATCTTCGCAGGGCAAGTGCGAGAACCCGTTCGGCTTTGGGAGGCGCACAACGAGCTCGGCAGCCTCTCCTGTGACTGGGGATGGTTGCTGAGGTGCCATCCGGAAATGGGGCTGGCCGAGGAAAAATACCCGCGCGCCATTGAATCCCTTAAGACCAGCATCCAGGTGGCAGAAGGCCAGAAAGATCTGGAGCGCCGGCTGGCCGATTCCTACGACGATCTCTCGCAGGTGTACGGTGACATGGGAGATGAAGCAATGGGCGAGGAATACGTCAAGCGGGTGCTGGACCTCATTCCCAGGGAGTATTGGCTGACGTCAGAGGGATTTGTCCACGCGCCGGAATGGCCCGTGGAGGACTGGTGGCAATTGTTGGGCAAAGTGCGCCTGGGCCATGCAGTGCGGAACATCAGGCAGGTCATTGACCGTCCCAACAAAACCCTCAACGCAGAGGAAAAAGAGCAGCTTCTGGATCGAGCTGCCGAGGAATATGCTGCGGCAGTCGCGTATTTCCAGCAGTATTCGCCCTACTCGGTACTTCTGGAGCGCACCTTGAAGTCCATTCAAGGGCGCATCAAAACGCTCAATGCGACGCAGGTCAGACGCATGTATCACGTCATGCAGCAGTTTGCCAAGGACCACAAAGTTGAGATCGAGCGTTTGTTGACGCTGATCGAGAACACCGTCGGCCTGGAGCAAGATTCCTCGACATGAATTCTCTCTCGCCCCTTGTGCGACGCGCCAACCGCGTTGATGCCGGGCAGATTATAGCCCTCATCAACGCGGTTTGCGCTGAAGGGCAGTATTTTTCGACGCCGCACTATGTTCCGACCCCGCAGTGGGAAGCGGCCTTATATCATCCAGAAGAGGCGCCGGATCATTTGCTGTATGTGGCAGAAGACGCCGGCGTGATCATTGGAGAAGCTCAGATCTTGCCCTGTGAGGATCAACCTGGCGTCGGCGAATTAGGAATTGGCGTGTATGAATCTTATCGGGGCCGCAAAGTCGGCAGCGAATTGTTAGCGCAGCTTCTCAAAGAAGCAAAATTGTACTATAATAAAATCGTGCTCTACGTGCTCATCACAAACGATCGAGCCCTTCACGTCTTTGAGAAAGCTGGCTTTCATGAGCAAGGCCGACGTTATCATGACTACGCTCACCTCGGAAAGCAAGAACAGCTGGTGATGCAGTTGAAGTTGTAGCATGGTTTCGGGAGGTACCCGATATGATCCCAACACGAGAGGTGCTGACAGCAAAGCACGCGGCTGAAAAGTCTCTGGAATTGCCATTATTTGAACCCCAATTGGAAACCCGTTTGCCCGCTGTCCCGACTATCGTCACGCCCGACATTCCGATTCCCGTTTCCGATACCTCAAATCCCGCGATAAGTCTCGACGACAACTGCGCCTGCGAGCCGGGATAATGCTCCGCATCCTCTCGGCTCCCGTCTTCTATGCCCTGGAGCTGACCCCCGCCTGCAACAATCGTTGCGCCGGCTGCTCCAACGGCTTCAGCGCGCGCGAACGCGCCACGCTGATGCCCTCCGACGTCCCGCCGTTGCGCGCGGAGGGCTGGCTGCGGGTGCTGGAGCAGCTCGCCCCGCACGCGCAGCGCCTCAAACTCACCGGCGGCGAGCCGACGCTGCACCCCGATTTCCCCACG
>JAAZNO010000540.1 GCA_012798275.1 Chloroflexota bacterium | reverse complement strand
GCTCGTGTAGAGCTCATCGCGGATGTCGCGTTCGAGCAATTGTCCCAGCGTCTCGGCCGACAGATTCCGCCCCAGCTGCAAAACCAGGCCGCGCAGCAGCTGCGAGCCGACCACGAACAGCACCACCTGCAACAAGAGGCCATAATCCGGCGAACTGGCCTGCAGGATGGTGAACGCCCGTCCGGTCAACGCCGGCACGGCCGAAGCCAGCGCCGCGTTACCCAGCGCCCCCAGGAAAACGCCCACAATCGGCAGCGGATGCCGCATCACATGTGACCAGAGCCACCGCACCGGGCTGCGGCGGTTACTCTGCCAGGATCGTTCGATGACGAATTCACTCGACATGCAGCTCATCCTATCAAAGGGATCGAAAGCATAAAAAAAGTAAGGAATGCTAAGTAGTTTACCCGCAAGTAAGCACACGTCAAGAGCTCTGCAACGATTCCCATCAACCTGCGTGATCGGCAAAGCGCGCTTCAAGAGGCTCTGGCAGCCAGCGCTTCACCAGATCACACCAAAAATTGAATCGCATCAAGCCTACCGCAAACGTCGGCAAATTGACACCTTCGCAGGTCGGTCTATAATTAATCTTATGCGGCCCGACCCATCCAGGGCCGAGAAGGAGGCATAAGGGACAAAAAAAAATCGCAACGGATGTTTTCCAAAAGTCTAAACCCCTGAGGTCCAGTTTTCAAGAAGGAGGAAGGAAACGATGACACGCAAGTCCCTGTTGAATCTGTTGGCTGTATGCATGGTAGTGAGCATGATCCTGGCCGCCTGCGGCACGACCCCCACCACAGCCCCGGCGACCCCCGAAGCTCCCCAAACGACCGAGCCGGTGGCCACGACTGAGCCGGCGGCGCACCCCATCTGGCAGGATGTTCGCCTCAAGCAGGCGATCGCCGCCGCGATTGACCGTGAGGTGATTGTGGACCGCGTCTTTGAAGGGCGTAACACGCCGGCTTACCACATGGTCCCCCCCAGCTATCCCTTCGCGACCGAGCCGTTCCTGGACAAATACGGCACCCGCAACCTGGAGCTGGCCAGGCAGCTGCTGACCGAGGCCGGTTACAGCGCGGAGAAGCCCTTTGAGTTTGACCTCTGGTATCCGCCGGAACACTACGGCACCACCACCGCCGACGTGATGCAGGTCATCAAGGAACAGCTGGAAGAGACCGGCATGATCAAAGTGACCCTGAACACCCAGAACTGGGCCGAGTACGTGGACAGCTTCGTCGCAGCGGATGCCTTTCCGGCCTTCATCCTGGGCTGGTTCCCCGACTTTGCCGACCCCGACAACTGGGTGCGCCCGTTTGCCTCATGCCTGCAATCGCCCGATAACGGCGTCAATTACTGCAACGACAAGATGGATGAGCTGATCAACGGCGCGGCAGCGACCGCCGATCCGGCCAAACGCACCGAGCTCTACAAGCAGCTGGGCGAGCTCTACGCCGAGGAAGTTCCCACCCTGCCGCTCTTCTGGGAACCGGAGTTCGTGACCTACCGCGACGGCGTGGAAGGCGTCAAGATCGGCCCCCCCTTTGAGTTCAACTACAACATCCTCAGCTTTGGGCCCGACGCCAAGCCAGCCTCCGGCAGCACGGACACGATCATCATCGGCACCACCGATGAGGTCAACAGCCTGGATCCGCAGGACGCTTACTCTACCCACGACTGGGAAGTCCTGAAGAACACCGGCGTGGCGCTGCTGAAATACGTTCCCGGCACCGCCGAGCTGGTACCGGGCGCAGCCGCCGAGCTGCCGACCATCAGCGCCGATGGCAAGACCTACACCTACACCCTGCGCGACAACTTGATGTACGCCGACGGGACGCCGGTCAAGGCGCAGGATTACGTGAATTCCTGGAACCGGCTCAACACGCTGGAAGGCCAGGTCTCCGGCCTGATCCAGAGCTACGTGGAGAGCGTGGAAGCTCCGGATGATCTCACCGTGGTCTACCACCTGAAGGACTCCTTCGGCTTCTTCAACGTGCTCTCCGCCGCCGCGCCCTTCATCCCGGCCAACCCCAACATCTTCCCCTCGGACGCGATCCTGCAATTCCCGACAACGCTCGACGGCATCGGCCCCTACCAGATGGTCAAGTATGTCCCCGGCGAGCAGATGCAGCTGGCCGCCAATCCGAACTACTTCGGCGAGGACAAGCCGCTCATCCACAACGTGATCATTCGCTACTTCGCCAACCCGACCACGATGAGCAACGCCGTGGAAAAGGGCGAAATTGACGTCGCCTGGCGCGTCCTGGGCGCGGTGGAAGCCACCCGGCTCGAGAGCGTCAGCGGCCTGACCGTGGAGAAGATTGACGCCCCCACGCTGCGCTACCTGGTCTTCAATCACAATTACATGACGGTTAAGTAAGTTGGGCCGCTGCGGCGACAGCAACTGTCGCTAAAACGTGAAACGTGAAACGTGATTCGTCACGTTTCACGTTTCACACATCCTATTCGTGGATGCTTTGCGAGGGAGTACCGGGCATGTCCGCTTCATTTCGTCGTTTTTTGATCACCCGCATTTTGCTGACCATCCCCATGGTTTTGATCCTCATCACGATGGTCTTTGTCATTATGCGCATTTTACCTGGGGATCCCATTCGTTCCCAACTGGGCCCCAAGGTCAGCGAGGAGCAGGCCAACGCGATCCGCGAGCGGTTGGGGCTTAACCGACCCCTGATCGTGCAATACGTAGATTTCGTGGCGGATATGGTCACCTTCAATTTTGGCAACGCGCTGACCCAGGGCGAGCGTCCCATCCGCGACGAACTGGCCGAGCGGTTGCCGGCCACCATGGAGCTGGCGATCCCCGCCATGCTCTTCACGGCGTGCTTCGGGATCCTCGGCGGCGCCGTGGCAGCCAAATATCGCAAGCGCTTCCTGGATTACGGCCTCCGGTTGTTCAGTATTGCCGTGTATTCCATGCCGGTCTTCTTCATGGGGCTCCTGTTCCAAATCCTGTTTGGCGTGCGGATCCCGCTTTTCCCCATTGCCGGACGGATGGATTCGCTTTTGCTAACCACCTTCCAATCCCCCACGAACTTTTACATTTTAGATGCCATTCTCACTCGCAACTGGCCGGCGCTGCAATCAGCCATCCTGCATCTGATCATGCCCGCCTTCACGCTGGGCCTGGTGCTGTGCGGCCCCTATATCCGGTTGACGCGGGTCAACATGATTGAAATGCTCCAGGCCGACTTTATCACCGCCGGCCGGGCGCGCGGGCTGCCAGAAAACCGCCTGATCTTCAAACACGCGCTGCGCAACACCTTCATCCCCATCATGACCCTCATCGGGTTGGAATTTGCCATCCTGCTGGCCGGCGCCGTCCTGACCGAATCCACCTTTTCCTGGCCGGGGATGGGCCGTTACCTGGTAGAGCGGATTGCGCTGCGCGACTACACCGCCGTCCAATCCGTCATCGGCGTCTTTGCGATGTTCGTGGCCGCCATCATGTTGATCATGGACATCCTCTACGCCTTTGTAGACCCTCGCATCCGCTATTAGCGGAAGACGCCCGACGCACCCCAGGCCCGCGAGCGTGGCAGTCGGAGAGAAAGCATGGCTGAATCAAACCCAACCAACGAAATCCCTCAGTGGCAATTGGATTTGGAGCGCGTCGGCTTTGTCCGCCGGGCGCTGATGGCGCGCAAGTGGTACGGCGGTGACTGGTGGTTTGTCGTCATCAGCGCCATTCTATTGCTATTCGTGATCATCGTCGGCATCTTCCCCCAATGGTTCGCGCCGTATGATCCCCGCGCGGAAGTAGGCCCTTCGCTCCTGGCGCCGGGCCAGCCGCCGGCCGATTACGTGCTCCTGGCACCCGCCGACCGGGAAGTCCAGACTCTGCGTGACATCGGCAGCAGCCAACACCAGATCGGCTTTGTGTTAGCCAGCCCGGCCAGCCAGGCGCTCCGCGAAGCCCTGGACGAGCTCAACCAGGCAGAAGAGGCCCAGGACAGCAGCGTGCGCTATCAACCGCGCCCGCAGCGCTACGAGACACTCGCCGAGGGGCTGGCCGATCTGGAAGCCGGCCAGCTGGATGGCTTTGTCGCAACGGCCGCCGAAGCTGACGCGGCCACTTTAGCGCAATATCCCGGCGTGG
>JAAZNO010000539.1 GCA_012798275.1 Chloroflexota bacterium | reverse complement strand
GAGTGGCAGCACCGCTGGGTCACTGCCGACAACACTGAGTTTTACACCGACGACGCCTCGTTCAATCCCAACAATGATGACCGGCTCAATCAGGTACGCTGGGAGTACACTCCGGTCAGGCCGCGATTTCCGCAATGACGCTTCGAAGGAGAATCGCATGAACAACATCCAGAACTTGATTTCGCAAATGACGCTTGAAGAGAAGGCCGGGCTGTGTTCCGGGGCGGATTTCTGGCATCTAAAGGGGATCGCACGGCTCGGCGTCCCCTCCATCATGGTGACGGACGGCCCCCATGGGCTGCGGAAACAGGCGGGGGCTGCCGATCACGTCGGGCTGAACGAGAGCGTGCCGGCCACATGCTTCCCCACCGCGTCCGCGCTGGCGGCGACGTGGAACCGCGACCTGATCCGCCAGGTGGGGATCGCGCTCGGCGAGGAATGCCGGCAGGAGAAAGTCGGCGTAATTTTGGGGCCGGGCGCTAACATCAAGCGCTCGCCCCTCTGCGGGCGCAACTTCGAGTACTTCTCCGAAGACCCCTATCTCACTGGCGAGATCGCCAAGAGCCACATCGCCGGCGTGCAAAGCCAGGGCATCGGCACCTCCCTGAAACACTATGCGACCAACAATCAGGAAACCCGCCGGATGACCACCGATTCCATCGTGGATGAACGCGCCCTGCGCGAAATCTACCTCACTGGCTATGAGATCGCCGTCAAAGGTGCTCAGCCCTGGACGGTGATGTGCGCTTACAACAAGGTCAACGGCGTGTATGCCTGCGAGAACCGCTATTTGATGACGGACATCCTCAAAGAGGAATGGGGCCATCAAGGCCTGGTCGTCACCGATTGGGGCGCGATGGATGAGCGGGTGGACGCCCTCCAGGCTGGTGTGGAGCTCGAAATGCCCGGCGCGCCCAACGGGAACGACGCCAAGATCGTGGCCGCGGTGAAGGCCGGCGTCCTGGACGAAGCGGTCCTGGATCGCGCCGTGGCCCGCATCCTCACCCTCATCTTCAAGGCGGCGGACACTCTGGCGCAGGACTTCACTTACGATCGCCAGGCGCATCACGAATTAGCGCGCCGCGTCGCCGGGGAAGGCGCGGTCTTGCTCAAGAATGAGGGCCGGCTGTTACCGCTGCCGGCAGACGCCCGGATCGCCCTGATCGGACGTTTTGCGCGGACGCCGCGCTATCAGGGCGCGGGGAGTTCGCTGATCAACCCCACCCGGCTGGATAACCTCCACGATGAACTGATTCGCCTTGTCGGCGCGGAGCGGGTCACCTATGCCGCCGGTTACACCGAAAAAGGCGAGGCGGCCGATGAGGCGCTGATCCAGGAAGCCCTCGCCGCCGCTCGTCAGGCCGACGTGGTGGTCATCTGCGCCGGTCTGACCGACATGTATGAAGTCGAAGGCCTCGACCGTGATCACATGCACTTGCCGCCCGGCCATGACGCGCTCATCCAGCGGGTGGCCGCCGCGCACGAAAAGGTGGTCGTGGTGTTGAGCAACGGCGCGCCCGTCGAAATGCCGTGGTGTGACGCCGTCCCGGCCATTCTGGAAGGCTACCTCGGCGGCCAGGCCGGTGCGGGCGCCCTGGCGGACATCCTCACCGGGCGGGTCAATCCCAGCGGGAAACTGGCGGAGACCTTCCCCCGCAGTCTCTCCGACGTCCCCGCACAGCCGTATCCCGGCGGCCCCGTCACCGTCGAATACTGCGAGAGCCTCTACGTCGGCTATCGCTACTACGACGCCGCTCAGCAACCCGTCCTGTTCCCCTTTGGGCACGGGCTGAGTTACACCACCTTTGCCTATCGCGATCTCACCGTGGAGGCGGGCGCGGATTCCGTCACGGTCACGTTCCGGGTGCGGAACACCGGCGACCGCGCGGGGCAGGAAATCGCGCAGGTGTATGTCCGGGATGTCGCCGCCAGCCACTTCCGTCCGGATAAAGGGCTCCAGGGCTTCGACAAAATCGCCCTCCAACCCGGCGAGGAAAAGACCGTCACCCTTGAACTTGATCGGCGGGCCTTTGCCTTTTACGACGCCGGACGGAAGGAGTGGGTGCTGGAGACGGGCGATTTCGAGATCCTGGTGGGCGCTTCCTCGCGCGATGTTCGCCTCGCCGCAACCGTGTCCCTCACCTCTGACCAGCGGCCCGCGCCCTACGCCGACAGCGCCGCCCTCGCGCCGTACTTCTCGCCGATTCGCGCGCCCTTCAGCCGGGACGCCTTTGCCGCGCTCTACGGCCGTCCCCTGCCCGAAAACACGCCGCCGCAAAAGGGCCAGTACACCCTCAACACCCCCATCAGCGAAATGCAAGGCTCATTCGTCGGACGGCAACTGTTCCACATGATGCAAGATCAAATTCGCAAAATGATGGTGGGCCAGGAAGATACCCCGACCGGAGCGATGATGATGTCCATGGTGCAGGAAATGCCCCTCCGCAGCATGTTGATGATGGGCGGCACGTTCAATCGTGAGAAACTGGAAGCGCTGCTGGCGATGATCAACGGGCACTTCTTCAGCGGCCTGTGGGCCTTCCTGCGGGCCAACAAGTCGGCCAGGAAATCCTGACGCTGCTCAAAGGTCGGCTGGAACCAGGCTACCACAAAGAGCGCTAAAATGTGGGTCGTGAGCCATGAACCGTGACGCGACGGCCCACCGATTCAGCTGGGGATGGATGAAGTTCAACAAATAATCCGGTAATAAACGGGATTTTCCCCCTGGCCCCTCTTCCTCCACCGGTGGAAGGGGGGAGGAAAAAAGGGGCTTTGCAGGCCGCGCCCGCCTGCAAAGCCCCACAAAAATCCACTCAATTCAATTTCCCTCTTGACAAACATAGCGACTTATGTTATTCTGTACTTAGTGAAACGTTTCACTTTTTCGCCAGGACTCGATTACTCACCCGGAGCTCTCAATGGACCGTAAATTTGAAAACGTTTATGGCTATTTTTCGCCCGATGGCGCCGAGTACGTCATCAAAACGCCGTACACGCCGCGACCGTGGGGCAACGTCATCAGCAACGGCGATTATGGGCTGGTGATTTCGCAGACCGGCTCCGGCTACAGCTGGCGCGGGAATGCCGGGCAGAACCGCCTCACGCGCTCGTTCCAGGATTTGGTGCGCGACAACTGGGGTCAGTATCTCTACATCCGCGACCTGGAAACGCAAACGTATTGGTCGGCGACCTTCAAGCCGGTGATGCGGCCCGCCGAGGAGTTCGCGGTGACGCATGGCATCGGCTATTCCCGCTTCATGCAGCGGGTGGAGGACATCCGCAGCGAGCTGACCGTTTTCGTCACCCCCGCGGATCCCGTGGAAGTGCTCCATCTCCGGCTCACCAACCTCAGCGAGCGCCCGCGGGAGCTGGACGTGACCTCGTATGTGGAATGGCTGCTGGGGTTTGCGCCCGACGAGCACCGCGAATTCCACAAGCTGTTCATCGAGACCCGCGCCGACCGGGAAAAACGCACGCTCTACGCGCGCAAGTACCTGTGGGGCTTCCCCGATGAGCAGGGACGGTACAACAACAGCAGCTGGCCCTACACGGCGTTCATGGCGGTGAGTGAGCCGCTCAAATCCTTTGATTGCGACAAGGAGACTTTCCTCGGGCTGTACCGCAACGACGATCGCCCGCGAGCCATGGAGGAGCCGCAGCTCGCCGGGCGCACCGGCCGATTTGGCGACGCGATCGCCGCCCTGCAGGTGCAGGTGCGCCTGCTCCCCGGCGAGTCTCATGACCTGGTGTTCACCCTCGGTGCGGCGGAAGAGGGTCGGGAGGACGCTGACGCCCTCGTCGCCCGCTACACCGACCCACAAAAGAGCGCCGAAGCCCTGGAGGCCGTCCATGCGTTCTGGGCGCCCTTCATGGAGCGCGAGAAAGTAGAGACCCCCGATGAAGCGCTCAACTTCATGACCAACACCTGGCTGAAATATCAGGCGATTTCTTGCCGGCTGTGGGGTAAGTCGGCCCTCTATCAGGTGTCCGCCGGCTACGGATTCCGCGACCAGCTGCAGGATAGCCTGATCTTCCTCTCCAGCGTGCCGGAATACACGCGCAAGCAGCTGTTGCTGCACGCTGCCCAGCAGTTCGTGGAAGGGGACGTGCTGCACTGGTGGTTCTCCATCCGCGGCGGCGGGCCGCGCACGAATTGCTCGGACGATCTGCTCTGGCTGCCGTTCGTCCTCCAGGCCTACCTCAAGGAGACCGGCGACACGGCCATCCTGGATGAACCCGTCCCGTATCTGAACGGCGCGTCCGAACCGCTTTACGATCATTGCAAACGCGCCATCGAGCGCGCCTTCTCCCGTTTCTCCCCGCGCGGCGTCCCCTTGATGGGCGATCACGACTGGAACGACGGCTTGAACGCCGTCGGCACGCTGCTCAAAGGCGAGAGCTTCTGGGTGGGGGAGTTCCTCTACCTGATTTTGAAGGACATGATCCCGCTGGCCCGGCAACGCGGGGATGCGCGCTTTGCCGAAAAATGCGCCTCGGTGCGCGAGAGCCTGAGCGAGGCGGTGAACCGTCACGGCTGGGACGGCGAGTGGTATTTGCAAGCCACCACCGACGCCGGCCTGCCCCTCGGCTCCCATGAGAACGTGGAGGGACAGATCTTCCTGATGCCCAACATCTGGGCCATCATCAGCGAGATTGCGCCGGCGGACCGGGCCCAGCAGGCGCTGGAGGCGGTCACCCGGCATCTGCTGCGGGATTACGGCACGCTGCTCAACTTCCCGGCGTTTACCCATCCCCGCCCTGACATCGGCTACGTCACCCGCTACGCGCCCGGCCTGCGCGAGAATGGCGGCGTCTACACCCACGCGGCGGTCTGGTCCGTCTGGGCCTATGCGCTGGCAGGACAGGCGGAGCGCGCCTACGAGGCCTACCGCAAAATCTGCCCGCCCCATCGCAGCGCTGACATCGAGAGGTACAAGGCCGAACCCTACGTCACGCCCGGTAACATTGATGGGCCGCTCTCCGAGTTCTACGGGCGCGGCGGCTGGACCTGGTACACTGGCTCGGCGCAATGGTTGCATCGCGCCGCGACGCAGTGGCTCCTGGGCATTCGGCCGGACGAAGACGGCCTGCACATTGAGCCGGCCATTCCAGCCGCGTGGGACGGCTACAAAGTCACCCGTCGCTTCCGCAACGCCATCTACGAGATCACGGTGCACAATCCGGCGCACGTCAACCAGGGAGTTCACTCCATGAGCGTGGATGGCCACGTCATCAGTGGGAATGTCGTCCCCATTTTCGGGGACGGGCAACTCCATCACATTACGGTGTGGATGGGGTAAGGCATTTGTCGTGCAACGCGATTTCAGGAGGTGCTTAGCGGGTCAGAAGTTCCAGAAATGTCGTCGGTGTTCCCAAAATAACTATCGTTTGCAGCCTGTCCATACGCCTTAAAATCAAGCTTGAAAAATCTAATTCTAATAATCCATAATTCTCAAAGGAGAAGGAGATGAAGACGCTTACCCGTTTGTTCAACGCCGTGTTTGTCGTAGTACTGGCGTTCGGTCTGGTGGCGTGCGGCTCGACGGCGACGCCTACTTCCACACCCCCCCCCGCGACGACCGAGGCCCCCACGCAGAAACCCACCGAAGCCGCCACTGAAGCGCCCACCGAGACACCCACCGAGGCGGCTCCGCAGCCCGTGACCCTCCGCTATGCCAACTGGAACCTGGGCACGGAAGAGGAAAACAACATTCAGCGGCAGCTGATCAAGGCCTACACTGACGCCAACCCGCACGTGACCATCGAGATCGTGGACATGTCCGGCGAGGGTGGTTGGGACGCCATTCTGACCGGCTACGCCGCCAAGGGGCAGTTGCCCGATGTCTTCATGGCCAACAACATGCCGCTCTATGTCAAGAATGGCTGGCTGGCGGATCTGACGCCCTTCGTGAGCCAGGATCCCGCCTGGACGAATGTGCCGCAGGTGCTGAAGGACGCCTTCACTTACTCCGGCAAGGTGCTGGGCCTGCCCGCCGCGCAGTTCATCATGGGCTACTTCGTCAACAAGGACCTGTTCGCCGCGGCCAACCTGGATGCCCCTGAATACGGCGTTTCGGTGGAGGATTTCTTCGCCGCGACGACCGCGCTCAACAATGTGGAGCAGGGCGTGCTCGGCCTGGACGAGATGGAATTCATCGTGGGGTGGTATCCCAGCACGCAGGACAGCCGCCTGAAGTGGTTCAGCTTTGACGGTACCAACATGAATTACAACTCAGCGGCGTTCAAGGCGGCCATCGCCAAGACGGCGGAGATGAAGCCCTATACCTGGCAGGGTCTCACCGATGAGCAGAAGAAGAACTTCAAGTCGCAGGGGCCCTGGGAATTGTTCCTGAATCAGGAAGTCGGCGTGCGCTGGGACGGCGGGTGGAGTATGCCCGGCTACGTGCAGAACGCCACCTTTGACTGGGACTTTGTCGGCATTCCGGGCGGGAATCAAGCGCTCGTCGCCGATGTGATGGCGGTCTCCAAGACTGCCGCGAATCTGGAGGAGGCGTACAAGTTCGCCCGCTGGATGACTTTCTCGCCTGAGGCCTATGCCAAGGAAGCCGAGCTCGCCAAAGCCATGGGGTCAGCCCCGAAGATGCCGGTTTCCGTGGATGCTGCTTCCCTGGAGCTCTACAAGACCTTCGTCAACAAGCCCGGCGTCTTCAAGGCCATGGACAACCTGGAGAACAGCTTGATTGAATCGCTGGCGAAGATCGTCCCCGGCTACATCAACGCGCGCTGGGAAGGCAAGCCCGGCATTGACATCGGCGAGGACAAGGACGTGAACATGTGGTACATGTTCAACTTCGCGCCCGAGGGTCGCTTCAAGTACGAGGACTATGCGCCGAAACTTGAGGAGTTCGCCAACAAGATCCTGGCGGACGCGCGGGCCGAGCTGCCCAAATAAGCCTACGACATTCCAGGGGGACGTTAGCAACTCTAACGCCCCCCTGGGTCAAATAACCGGAAAGCCATGAAATCCTCCGCATTGCACGTCCTGATCCGCCTGCTGGCGGTGATCCTGGTCGCCCTGACGCCGGCCGAGGCCCTCGCGGCGCCGGGAATGGCGCGCCGGCCGGCTGGGCCGCCCGACGCCCAGCTGGAACTCCGCGCTGATACCTTTGGCCTGCCCCTGCGCCAGGACGCCGTGACCGCTCTTTACGCGAAGCCCGCCGTGTACCTGCAGCGCGGCGAGGCGTTGCGCGTGCGCTTCTCCGTCGCCGCGGCCGGCGATTACGTCCTGCATCTGGACATGGTCGCGGGCCAGGCGCTCATCAGCACGCCAGAGGGGGAACTCACGATAGATGGCGACCCGCTGCCGGAAGCGCCGCGGGTCGTCTTCCCCGTCTACTACGAGAACAGCGCCGCGACCTTCCCGCTCAACCGCTACGGGAACGAGACCCTGAT